>CANRBW010000114.1 GCA_947628975.1 uncultured Oscillospiraceae bacterium
GACGGGGAGCGCCATCGCCCGGTGATGATCCACCGGGTGGTGCTGGGCTCCATCGAGCGGTTCATCGGCGTCATCACCGAGCACTTCGCCGGGGCCTTCCCCGCCTGGCTGGCGCCGGTGCAGGTGAAGGTACTCACCGTCACCGACCGGGCCGACGACTACGCCAAGGGCGTTGCCCAGGCCCTGGACGAGGCGGGCTTCCGGGTGGAGACGGACCTGCGCAACGAGAAGATCGGCAAGAAGATCCGGGAGGCCACGCTGTTGAAGGTGCCCTACCTGCTGGTGGTGGGGGACCGGGACGTGGAGAACCGCACCGTCTCCGTCCGGCACCGCTCCGGGGAGGACCTGGGGGCCATGAGTCTGGACGCCTTCGCCGCCCTGCTCCGCGGCGAGGTGGACAGCCTGGAGATCAAATAAATCAAAACAGGCCCGGAGACCGGGCCGGGAGGGGACCATGAAGGACCGAAAGGCCATGTACGCGCTGAGTTACGGACTGTTCGTCCTCTCCACCAGGGACGGGGAGCGGGACAACGGCTGTATCATCAACACCGGGATGCAGGTGACCACCGACCCCAACCGGGTGGTGTTCACCGTGAACAAGAGCAACGCCACCCACGATATGCTCCTGAACAGCCGCCGCTTCGCCCTGTCCGTGCTGTCCCAGGAGGCCGACTTCGCCCTGTTTCAGCGCTTCGGCTTCCAGTCCGGCCGGGAGGTGGACAAGTTCGCCGGGCTGGCCGGAGTGGTCCGGGGGGAGGATCGGATCCTGCGGCCCACCCAGGGGGTGAACGCCTGGATCGGCGGGCGGGTGGTCTCCACTACCGACCTGGGGACCCACACCCTCTTCCTGGCCGACGTGGAGGACGGGGACGTGCTCTCCGACGTCCCCAGCGCCACCTACGCCTACTACCAAGCGCGCATCAAGCCCAAGTCCCAGGCCCCCGCGGCGGCCACGGCCAAGCGCCGCTGGGTGTGCAAGGTCTGCGGCTACGTCTACGAGGGAGACGAGCTGCCCGCCGACTTTATCTGTCCCCTGTGCAAGCACCCCGCCAGCGACTTTGAGCCGATGGCGTGAGAGGCAAACAGCGCGGAGCGCCCGCCACCGGCGGGCGCTCCGCGCTGTCGTCTGTCCCGAAGGCCGCCCGGCGAGGGTTCAGGACGGGGACTCCGGCGTCAGCGCCGAAGGGCTCCCGGCGGCCTGCCAGGCGGCCCGGAGCGCCTGGGAGAACCAGGTCGGCGCGCCGTCCCGCCAGACGGCGGCCACCGCCTCCCCCTGCCAGAGATAGCACAGGTAGTCCCAGAAGTCCGCCGCCACCTCCGCCGGAGCGGTCAGGGCCTCCACCTGGGCCACCCGGACCCGCTCCCGGCCCCAGGCCAGGGTCCCGTAACGCCAGCGGGCCTCTCCCGCCTCCCGGCCGTCCTGGAGCAGGACCGCCCGGTCGGGCCGGTCCCGGCGCAGCTCCACCATGCCCATCCCCCCTTTTGGGATATTCTATCACGGCGGCGCTTGTTTTGGAAGAGACGATATGATAAAATATCCCTGTATCGGCCCCGCCGGGACACGGCGGACGGCACGGGAAAAGGAGGGACGGCCCATGGCGGTGATCCGGCGCGGCGAGGAGGAGATCCGGCGGCAGAGGGAGATCTGCGCCCAGATCGCCGAGCGGAACGCGGCCAGGGCCACGGCCCCCCTGGCCCTGGTGGACACCTACGGCTGCCAGCAGAACGAGGCGGACTCCGAGCGGCTCCGGGGCTATCTGCGGGAGATGGGCTACGCCTTCACCCAGGAGGAGGACCGGGCGGACGTGATCGTCATCAACACCTGCGCCGTCCGGGCCCACGCCGAGGACCGGGTGCTGGGCAACGTAGGGGCGCTGGTCCACGCCAAGCGCCAAAAGCCCGGCCAGATCCTCTGCCTGTGCGGGTGCATGATGGGCGAGCCGGGGATGGTGGAGAAGATCCGGACCTCCTACCGCCATGTGGACCTGGTCTTCGACCCGCACTCGCTGTGGAAATTCCCGGAATTATTACAGAGAGTTATCGAAAGACGTGGCCGCGTCTTTGACACCCCCGGCGGCGACGGCTCCATCGCCGAGGGGATCCCGGTGGCCCGGACGGGGCGGCTGAAGGCCTGGGTCAGCGTGATGTACGGCTGCGATAACTTCTGCTCCTACTGCATCGTGCCCTACGTCCGTGGCCGAGAGCGGTCCCGCCGGCCGGAGGACATCCTGGCCGAGGTGGAGGCGCTGGTGGCGGACGGCTGCCGGGACATCACCCTCCTGGGCCAGAACGTGAACTCCTACGGCAAGGACCTGGGAGAGGGGATGGACTTCCCCTGGCTGTTGGAGCGGGTGTGCGCCCTGCCGGGGGAGTTTCTGGTGCGCTTTATGACCTCCCACCCCAAGGACGCCTCGGAGCGGCTGTTCCAGGTCATGGCCCGGGAGCCCAAGATCGCCCACCACCTGCACCTCCCCTTCCAGTGCGGCAACGACCGGGTGCTGGCGGCCATGAACCGGCGCTACACCGCCGCCCATTACCTGGAGCTGGTGGAGAAGCTCCGCGCCTACCTCCCCGACATCGTGCTCACCAGCGACGTGATCGTGGGCTTTCCCGGCGAGACCACGGCGGAGTTCGAGGACACCCTGCGCCTCATCGAGAAAGTGCGGTTCGACGCGCTGTTCACCTTTATCTACTCCCCCAGGGAGGGCACGCCGGCGGCCAAGCTGCCCGACGTGCTCACCGCCGAGGAAAAGCAGGCCAACTTCCAGCGCCTGGTGGACGCCCAGAACGCCATCTCCCACCAGATCCACCAGGGGTACATCGGCCGGACCTTCCGCTGTCTCATCGACGGGGTGGGGACCGACCCGCGCAACAACCTGACCGCCCGGACCAACTCCGGGCGGCTGGTCCACCTGTCCGGGCCGGAGTGTCTGGTGGGGCAGTTCCGGGACCTGGTCATCGAGGACGCCACCACCTGGGCGCTGTTCGGCCGGCTGAAGGAGGACGGGTAAATGGCAGAGCGGAAGATCACCCCCATGCTCCGGCAGTATCTGGATGTGAAGCGGCGCTACCCGGACTGTCTGGTCTTTTTCCGGCTGGGGGATTTTTACGAGATGTTTTTTGAGGACGCCGTCACCGGCGCCAGGGAGCTGGACCTGGCCCTGACCACCCGGGACCGCAACAAGCCCCCCGAGGAGCGCACCCCCATGTGCGGCGTGCCCCACCACGCGGTGCGGGGCTACGTCTCCAGGCTCACCGCCAAGGGCTACAAGGTGGTCATCTGCGAGCAGATGGAGGACCCGGCCGCCGCCACCGGCCTTGTGGACCGGGGGGTGACCCGGATCGTCACTCCCGGCACCGTGCTGGAGGCGGAGGCCCTGGAGGAGGACGCCAACAGCTACCTGTGCGGGATCTGGCTGGAGGAGGCGTGGGCTGGGGTGGCCTTCTGCGACCTGTCCACCGGCCAGACCGAGGCCCTGGCCACCCGTCTGCCCCAGGAGCGGGCCCGGCTTTACAGCGAGCTGGAGGCCCGCCGCCCCAAAGAGGTGATCTTCGCCCGGCGGGCCTGGGAGGAGCTGCGGGAGGAGCTGGAACAGCGGCTGGGCTGTCACTGCGAGCGGGGGGAGGAGGAGGCCTTCGCCCCGGAGCGGGCCCGGCGGCTGGCCGAGGGCCAGTACAGCCGCAAGGAGGGGGACCTGCGGCCGGAGGAGGGGAAGGAGATCGCCCTCCAGGCGGTGGGGGGACTGCTGCGCTACCTCTACCAGACCCAGCAGACCGACTATCTGCCCACCCTGGTGACCCTCACCTTCCGCACCGGGCGGGCCTATATGGAACTGGACCGGACCACCCGGCGGAACCTGGAGCTGACCGAGACCATCCGGGGCAAGGAGAAGCGGGGCAGCCTGCTGTGGGTGATGGACCGGTGCCGGACCGCCATGGGCCACCGCCGCCACCGGGCGTGGCTGGAGCGGCCCCTGGTGGACCTGGAGCAGATCCAGGCCAGACAGCAGGGGGTGGCCGCCCTGGTGAAGGACGGGCCCCTCCGGGAGGAGCTGCGCCGGACCCTGGGCCGGGTGGGCGACCTGGAGCGGATGGTGGCCCGGCTGGGCTGTGGCGGCGGGGACGCCAGGGAGCTCCAGTCCCTGGCCGCGGCCCTGGAGCCGCTGCCCCGGCTCATGGAGCTGTTGGCCGGGGTGAAGGCCCCCTTCTGCCGGGCCCTCCTGGGCCAGATGGACGCCCTGACCGCCCTGACCGACGAGCTGGAGCGGGGGGTGGGCCACGGGGAGCTGCCCGCCACCGTCCGGGAGGGCGGCATCATCGCGCCGGGGTACGACCCCCAGGTGGACCACTACCAGGCCCTGGTGAAGAACGGCGGCCAGGCGGTGATGGAGATGGAGGCCGCCGAGCGGGAGCAGACCGGCATCCGGAACCTAAAGATCAAGTACAACAAGGTCTTCGGCTACTACATCGAGATCTCCAACGCCTACCGGGGGGAGGTGCCGGAGCGGTACGTCCGCCGCCAGACCACCGTGGGGGCGGAGCGGTACATCTCCCCGGAGCTGAAGGCCCTGGAGGACGAGATCCTCAACGCCAGGGAGCTGGACGCCAAGCTGGAGTACGAGCTCTTCTGCGCCCTGCGGCAAAAGGCGGTGGACGCCGCCGAGGCCATCCAGCGCGACGCCGACGCCATCGCCCAGCTGGACGTGCTGTGCTCCCTGGCCGACCTGGCCCAGAGCGAGCGCTACGTCCGTCCCAAGGTGGACAACTCCCGGCTCATCGACATTGAAAACGGCCGCCACCCGGTGGTGGAGAAGACCCTGGAGGACGGGCAGTTCATCCCCAACAGCACCTTCATGGACGGGGAGAACACCACCCTGGCCCTGATCACCGGGCCCAACATGGCGGGGAAGTCCACCTATATGCGCCAGGTGGGGCTGATCGTCCTCATGGCCCAGATGGGCTCCTTCGTCCCGGCCAAGCGGGCCCACATCGGCCTGGTGGACCAGGTGTTCACCCGCATCGGCGCCTCCGACGACCTGGCCGCGGGCCAGTCCACCTTCATGGTGGAGATGATGGAGGTGGCCTACATCCTGAAAAACGCCACCTCCCGCAGCCTTTTGCTCATGGACGAGATCGGCCGGGGCACCTCCACCTACGACGGGATGTCCATCGCCAGGGCGGTGATGGAGTACTGCCTGACAGTGCTGGAGGCCAAGACCATCTTCTCCACCCACTACCACGAGCTGTCCGCCGTGGCCGCCGGGCTGGACGGGGCCATGAACTACAACATCGCCGCCCAGAAGCGGGACGGCAAGGTGGTCTTTTTGCGCAAGATCGTCCCCGGCAGCGCCAGCAAGAGCTACGGCGTGGAGGTGGCGGCCCTGGCCGGGGTGCCGCCGTCGGTGGTCCAGCGGGCCGCCCTCCTGCTCCAGAGCGCGGAGGCCGGGCGGCCGCCCGCCGGGGAGCGGG
>CANRBW010000115.1 GCA_947628975.1 uncultured Oscillospiraceae bacterium
GATCCAGGTCCAACTGCGGCTGTTCTCCTCCGGGGAGGAGCTGTTGGCCACCGCCCAGCGGCCGGGACAGCTCAACGTCCTGTTTCTGGACATCTATATGCCCGGCCTGTCCGGGGTGGAGACGGCCAAACAGCTGAGGAAGGTGGACAAGCGCTGCGCCATCGTCTTCGCCACCACCAGCACCGACCACGGCATGGAGAGCTTTGAGGTGACGGCGAGCGACTACCTGGTCAAGCCCATTCAGATGGACGACGTGGCCAGGGCCATGGACTGGATCCTGGAGCGGGCCGCCCAGGAGCCCATGCCCCTGTCCGTCTACGCCGACGGGGAGTGGCTCCAGATCCCCCTGGCCTCCATTTTGTACATCGAGATCCTGGGCCACCATGTCCACATCCACACCGGGGGCCGGGACGTGGTGGCCCGCCGGGGGCTGGACGAGCTGGCCGCCTCCATCCAGGGGGAGGATTTTCTGCGCTGTCACCGCAGTTATCTGGTCAACCTCAACTACGTCCGGGGCATCGAGGGGAGCGATTTCCGCCTCACCGACGGCTCGCTGGTGCCCATCCGCTCCGGCGACCTGCCCGCCCTGCGCAACCAGTTCATCAACTGGACCTACCGGAAGGCGTGGGCGCGGGCATGACGGCGGTGTACGCGCTGGCCGCGGCGTGCGCGCTGTTGGCGGCGGCCCTGATTGCGGCCGGTCTGGCCCTGGGGCGGACCAGGGCGGAGAACCGCCGCCTGCGGGAGAGCCTCACCCGCTCCGCCCAGAGCGGCGCGGCGGGGGAGGAGAAACTGCGCCGTCTGCGCCACGACCTGCGCCACTACCTGCTGGCGGGGGGCTGCGCCCCGGAGGAGATCCCCAGGGAGCTCCTGGGGGAGACGGGGGAGGGCGGCCTCTCCCTGAGGGCGATGGTGGAGAACTACCGGGAGCAGGCCAGGGCCCTGGGGGTGGAGGCCGACCTCCGCCTGGAGCTGGAGCCCTGCCAGAGCGCGCTGCTGCCGGATCTGTGCCTGGTGGTGAGCAATCTGCTGGAAAACGCGGTGGAGGCCCTCCGCCGGGAGGGCGCGGGCTGGCTCCGGGCCAGGAGCGTGTGTACCGAGGGGTACATCTCCCTGGTGGTGGGCAACTCCTGCGTCCACCCGCCCCGGCGGGTGGGGGGCCGGTATCTGTCGGGCAAGGCGGAGGGCCGGTTCGGCCTGGGGCTGTCCATCGTGGAGGAGGTGGCCCGCCGCCACGGGGGCCAGGCCCGGTTCTCCGCGGAGGAGGGGCGGTTTCTGGCCTCGGTCTTCCTCCTCCAGCCGACGGAGGAGCGGTGAGGCCCCGGCGGGCCGGGGACAACGAAAGGAGAGGAACAGGATGGGCAAAAAAAGTTGGAACTGGATCGTGGCCGCGGCGCTGGCCGTGGCGCTGGCGGGCTGTTCCGCCGGACCGGCGGCCCCGGCGACCCCGGCGGAGGAGGACGCCTCCGGCTTTGTCTCCCTGGCCCAGGCGGCGCCCGACGTGATCTTGGAGATCCGGTACTACTCCACCTATAACTTCGTGGGGGACCGGATCGACGGCTACGAACAGCCCTGCGCCCTGATGACCCGGCAGGCCGCCGCGGCGCTGGAGGAGGCGTCCCAGGACGCCCAGGCCAGGGGCTACCGGCTGAAGGTCTACGACGCCTATCGGCCCAGCACGGCGGTGGACCACTTCGTCCGCTGGGCGGAGGACGTGGAGGACACCCGGATGAAGGCGTATTTCTACCCGGAGCTGGACAAGTCGGTGCTCTTCGACCAGGGGTACATCGCCGAGCGCTCCGGCCACAGCCGGGGGAGCACGGTGGACCTGACCCTGTTTGACATGGCCACGGGCAAGGAGGCGGATATGGGCGGAACCTTCGACTACTTCGGGGAGCGGTCCCACCCGGACTACACCCAGGACCTGACCCCGGAGCAGCTGGAGAACCGGAACACCCTGCGGGAGATCATGGTGGAGAACGGCTTCCAGCCCCTGGACACGGAGTGGTGGCACTTCACCCTGGCCGACGAGCCCTACCCGGACACCTACTTCGCCTTCCCGGTCAGCGAGGACTCGGTCCCCGCGGCCTGAGAAGATCGCGGAGCGGAAAAAAGGACGCCCCTGGTGGGCGTCCTTTTTTCCGATCAAAGAAGGGGCCGACGGCCCCTTCTTTGATTTGTTGCGGCCCGCCGCAGCGCACGCCCCGGCCGCCTATTGGCGGCCGGGGCGTGCGTTTGCGGGCCGAGAAGTATTTTTTTGCCAGGCGCATGTCCTGGCAAAAAATGATTTATGACTCTTTCGCGCCTACGGCGCGAAACTCTGCGAGGCTTTTTCGGCGGGCGAGGTCATTGGAGGCGGACGCCGGGGGCACCGTAGAAGAAGAGGGCCAGGGCGTCGGGGCCGGTGTGGGCGCCGGTGACCGGCTCGTAGCAGACGGTGATCAGCTCCTTGGGGGGGCGGGTCTGGCGGATGAGGTCGGCCAGGAGCTGGGCGTCCTGGGGGCAGTCGGCATGGGCGATGCCCACGGCGTGGGCCGCCGGGTCCCGGGCCAGGTCGGCGTAGCGCTGGGCCATGGTCTGGATGGCGTGGCGGCGGCCCCGGATCTTGGCGGAGACCACCAGCTGGCCCTCCGGGCTGCCCTTCAGGATGGGTTTGACCCCCAGAAGGGAGCCCACCACGGCGGTGACCCCGGAGACCCGGCCGGTGCGGCGGAGATAGAAGAGGTCGTCCACCATCAAAAGCTGGCAGACCTGGTCCCGCTGGGCGGTCACTGCGTCGGCCACGGCGTCCAGGTCCATGCCGCTGTCCCGCAGCTCCACCGCCCGCATCACCTGAAGCCCCTCCCCCAGGGAGGCCCCCAGGGTGTCCACCAGCCGGAGCCGGCGCTGGGGGAAGGCCTCGGCCAGTTCCTGGGCGGCGATGCAGGCGGAGTGGTAGGAGCCGCTGATGCCGGAGGACATGGAGAGGAAGAGCAGGTCCTCCCCCTTCTCCAGCAGGGGGGTGAACAGCTCCACATACCGCTGGGGCGGGATCTGGGAGGTGGAGGCCACCGCCCCGTCCCGGATGGCCTGGTAGTAGGCCGGGCCGTCAAAGCTCCCGGGGGTCTCGGTCCGCTCCACGCCGTCCACATGGTAGGAGAAGGGGATGATGGAAACGGCATGGTCCCGAACGTAGTCCCAGGGGAGGTTCGCGGAGGTGTCTGTTACGATCTGAAACATAATGCCGCACTCCTTGCAATCTAATTTCAAATATTAGATTACCAGATATTTGCCACGACGTCAAGGGGGTTTCTCGCTTTTGACAAAAAAAGCGGGGCCGGGGCGGGCCGGAGGGGGGATGGCCCGCGCTCCGGGCCGGAGATTTTCTCCTTGCGCCGGGCGGGGCGGGGGGCTATAATAAGAGGCGTGTGGGCGGGGGAGGACCCGCCCGCGGCGGCAAGGAGGGGTGACTGTGGAGGACTACGAGGAGAGGGAGCGCGGCGCCACGGCGGAGATCGTGGCCATCATCACCGGACCGGGGGGCCCCCAGGAGATCCGGGACGCCCTGGACGACTACCACGCCAACGACATCGCCTCCGCCCTGGAGGAGCTGGACGAGGGCCAGCGGGAGGAGCTCTACCGCGTGCTGGGGGAGGAGCGGGCCGCGGAGGTGCTGAGCTACACCGACAACGTCTCCGACTACCTGGAGGAGCTGTCCCCCCAGCGGGCGGCCCAGCTGTTGGACAGCATGGACGCCGACGACGCGGTGGACGCCCTGGAGGACATCGACAGCGAGGGCAAGCGCCAGGAGCTCATCGCGCTGATGGACGGGGAGTCCTCCGAGGACGTGAAGCTCATCGCCTCCTTCCAGGAGGACGAGATCGGCCACATGATGACCACCAACTTCGTCTGCGTGCCGGAGAGCTACGGGGTGAAGGAGGCCATGCGGTCGGTGATCGCCCAGGCCAAGGACAACGACAACATCAACACCATCTACGTCACCGACGGCCAGGGGAAGTACGCCGGGGCCATGGAGCTCACCGATCTGATCGTGGCCAGGGAGCACGTCCCCCTGGAGGAGCTGGTGCTGCGCAGTTACCCCAGCGTCTACGCCACCGACAAGCTGGACGACACCATGGAGCGGCTGATGGACTACGCCGAGGACTCCATCCCGGTGCTGGACGGGGAGGACCGGATTATCGGCGCCATCACCGCCACCGACCTGGTGGAGGCGGTGGACGACGCCCTGGGGGACGACTACGCCAAGCTGGCCGGCCTCACCGCCGAGGAGGACCTGCGGGAGGGCCTGGGGGCCAGCATGAGAAAGCGCCTGCCCTGGCTGATCTTGCTGTTGGGCCTGGGGATGGTGGTCTCCAGCGTGGTGGGGGTGTTCGAGGCGGTGGTGGCCCAGATGGCCATCGTGGTCAGCTTCCAGTCCCTGGTGCTGGATATGGCGGGGAACGTGGGCACCCAGTCCCTGGCCGTCACCATCCGGGTGCTCATGGACGAGAATATCTCCGGCGGGGAAAAACTGCGCTTCGTCTGCAAGGAGATGCGGGTGGGGGGCACCAACGGGCTGCTGCTGGGGTCCCTCTCCTTCCTCTTTGTGGGGGGGTACCTCAGCTGGGTCAAGCACTACCCGGTCCGGACCGGCTTCGCCGTGGCCGGGTGCGTGGGGGTGGCGCTGTTTCTGGCCATGACCATCTCCAGCCTGGTGGGCACGGTGATCCCCATGTTCTTCCACAAGCTGAAGGTGGACCCCGCCGTGGCCTCCGGCCCGCTGATCACCACGGTGAACGACCTGGTGGCGGTGGTGGCCTACTACTCCCTGGCCGGGCTGATGCTGGCGGGGTTCTCCCTGGCGGGGTAGCGGTCAGGCCCGGCGGGGTAGGGGGTGGCTCTCCCCCCGGCGGGGGGAGAGCTGCCGATAGGTGGCGGCGATGACGGCGGCGGAGACCGCGGCGGTGAGTAGGTCGGCGACCGGCATGGAGTAGAGCACGCCGTCCAGGCCGAAGGTCCGGGGCAGGAGCAGGGCCAGGCCCACGCCGAACCCCACCTCCCGGAGCATGGACAGGGCGGTGGAGGCCACCGCCTTGCCCATGGCCTGGAGGAAGATGAAGGTGGCCTTGTTCACGCAGGCCAGGACGATCATGCAGAGGTAGACCCGGAAGGCCCGGAGGGCGAACTGGGTGTAGTAGATACTCTCGTTGGCGGAGCCGAAGATGGCGATGAGCCGGTGGGGGAAGAGCTCCACCACCGCCAGGGCCACCAGGCCCACCGCCGCCTCGCACCCCAGGAGCAGGGTGAAGAGCCGCCGGACCCGCTGGGGCTGGCCCGCCCCCATGTTGTACCCCACCAGGGGGATGCACCCGGCGGCCATGCCGATGACCACGGAGATGACGATCTGGAACCCCTTCCTCACGATGCCCACCACCGCCATGGGGATCTGGGCGTAG
>CANRBW010000116.1 GCA_947628975.1 uncultured Oscillospiraceae bacterium
CCCACCCGCCCCTGAAAGGTACAGCAGAGAACAGCGCCTATCCTTGCGACGCACAGCAGACGTACAGCGCCTATCCTGTGACGTTCAGCCTAGAACACCGCCTAGCCCCGCAAGGTTATTGCAGACCCGTTGCTGGAAGCTGAATCCCCACTCACCCCTGGAAGGTACAGCAGAGAACAGCGCCTAGCCTTGCGACGTACAGCAGAGAACACCGCCTATCCACGAAAGGCCCGTCAAGGCTTATGCTGGAAGCCATAATCCCACCCGCCCCTGTGAGATACAGCAGAGAACAACGCCTATCTTCGCAAGATACAGCAGATGTACCACGCCTAACCCCGCAAGGTTATCGCAGAGTCGTTGCTGGAAGCCAAAAGCCCGCCCGCCCCTGTTTGAGACAGCAGATGTACACCGCCTAGTCCTGCGACGCACAGCGGATGTACCGCGTCCTGCCGCGAATGGGCTGGTGGGGGTGTTGGGGGTTGCGGAGGTGGGGGCGGAGGTGGTATAATAGCCGCAAAGCGGCTATTATACCGCTTGGATGCAGCTTTCGCGGCGCGCAAGCTGCACAGCGGCTTGCAACTGTGCTATGATCAGGTGACGGACCCAGTTTTCAGGACAAGGATGGATGTGTTTTGGCGAAGAAGAAGGTCGGCGAGGAGACGGTGAAGCACCGGGACAACCCCAACGTCCTGGGGCTGCGGCGGGAGGTGATGGAGCAGCCCATCACCCAGACCCTGGAACTGAACTATATGCCCTACGCCATGAGCGTGATCGTCTCCCGGGCCATCCCGGAGATCGACGGCTTCAAGCCCAGTCACCGCAAGCTGCTCTACACCATGTATAAGATGGGCCTGCTCACCGGGGCCAGGACCAAGTCGGCCAATATCGTGGGGCAGACCATGCGCCTCAACCCCCACGGGGACGCGGCCATTTACGACACCATGGTCCGGCTCAGCCGGGGCTATGACGCCTTGCTCCACCCCCTGGTGGACTCCAAGGGCAACTTCGGCAAGGTCTACTCCCGGGACATGGCCTGGGCCGCCAGCCGGTACACCGAGGCCAAGCTGGACGCCATCGCCGCCGAGTTCTTCCGGGACATCGACCAGGACGCGGTGGACTTCCAGGATAACTACGACGGCACCATGCAGGAGCCCACCCTGCTGCCCACCACCTTCCCCAACGTGCTGGTCTCCGCCAACCAGGGCATCGCCGTGGGGATGGCCTCCAACCTGTGCGGGTTCAACCTGGGGGAGGTGTGCGACGCCACGGTGGCCTACATGAAGGACCCGGAGGCCGACCTCCTCTCCCTGCTGAAGGCCCCGGACTTCTCCACCGGCGGCCAGCTCCTCTACGACGGGGCGGAGATGGCCGCCATCTACCGGACCGGCCGGGGCTCCTTCAAGGTGCGGGCCAAGTGGCGCTACCTCAAGGAGGGCAATTTCATCGAGATCTACCAGATCCCCTACACCACCACCACCGAGGCCATCATCGACAAGGTGGCCGAGCTCATCAAGCAGGGGAAGATCCGGGAGATCTCGGATATGCGGGACGAGACCGACCTGTCCGGGTTGAAGCTGACCATCGACCTGAAGCGGGGGACCGACCCGGAGAAGCTGATGCAAAAGCTGTTCCGCTCCACCACCTTGCAGGACTCCTTCCCCTGCAACTTCAACATCCTCATCGCCGGGACCCCGCGGGTGATGGGGGTGAGGGAGATCCTGGAGGAGTGGGTGGCCTGGCGGATGGAGAGTGTCCGCCGGAGGGTCTATTTCACCCTGAAAAAACGGGAGGAAAAGCTCCACCTGCTCAAGGGGCTGAAGAAGATCCTGCTGGACATCGACCGGGCCATCCGCATCATCCGGGAGACGGAGGAGGACGCGGAGGTCATCCCCAACCTGATGATCGGCTTCGGCATCGACGACGTGCAGGCGGAGTTCGTGGCGGAGATCAAGCTGCGCAACATCAACAAGGAGTACATCCTCAAGCGGGTGGAGGAGACCGCCCGGCTGGAGGAGGAGATCGCCGACCTGAAGGACCTGGTGAACTCCCCCCGGCGGATCAAGGGGGTCATCTCCGACGAGCTGCGGGCGGTGAAGAAGAAGTACGCCGTCCCCCGCCGCACCGAGATCCTCTATGAGTTCGAGACGGTCCAGGAGGCGGAGACGGTCCAGGAGGTCCCGGACTACCCCGTCCACGTCTTTGTCTCCCGGGAGGGGTACTTCAAGAAGATCCCCCCCCAGTCCCTGCGGATGGCCAGCGAGCAGAGGTATAAGGAGGGAGACGGCCCGGCACACTACTGGGAGACCACCAACCGGGAGGAGCTGCTGGTCTTCACCGACAAACAGCAGTGCTACAAGGCGCGGCTGGCCGACTTTGAGGACACCAAGGCCAGCGCCCTGGGGGACTACCTGCCCACCAAGCTGGGGATGGACCAGGGGGAGAGCGTGGTCTTCACCTGTCTGGCCCAGGACTACCTCCCCCATATCCTCTTTTTCTTCCAGAACGGCAAGGTGGCCAGGGTGGAGATGGGGGCCTACGTCACCCAGACCAAGCGGAAAAAGCTGACGGGGGCCTACTCGGACAAGTCGCCTCTGGTGACGGCGCTGGTGGTCCGGGAGGATATAGAGGTGGCGGTCCACTCCACCGACGGGCGGTGCCTGGTGTTCCACACCGCCTCCCTCAACCCCAAGACCACCCGGAATACCCAGGGGGTCAACGTCCTGACCCTGAAGGGGAAGCACACCCTGGCGGCGGCGGAGCCCCTGAGCCAGAGCCGTATCGCCAACCCCGCCCGGTTCCGGGGCCGCTCCCTGCCGGCCACGGGGGCCATCCTGCGGCCGGAGGACCGGGCGATGGACGAACAGCTGACCCTCTGAGGGAGGGGGAAGGAGGCGGCTATGGGCAAGCGGCTCTGGCCGGTGTGCCGGCGCTACGGGGTGATCCTCCTGGGGGCGGCGGTGTACGCCCTGGCCTTTTCCTGGTGCTACGGGCCCAACCAGATCGGCTTCGGCGGGGTGACCGGCCTGGCCCAAATCTTCCACTACCTCCTCCCCGCCCTGCCGGTGGGGGCGGTGGTGATGGTGCTGAACGTGCCGCTGTTCCTGCTGGGGTGGCGGCTGTTGGGGGGCGGGGTGCTGGCCGGGTCGCTGGTCGCCATGGCCTGCTCCTCCCTGTTCATCGACATCCTGGACGCCCTGGTGACCTTCCCGCCCATGGAGCCGATGCTGGCCGCGGTGGTGGGCGGGGCGGTGCTGGGGACCGGCCTGGGGCTGGTGTTTGCCCAGGGGGCCACCACCGGGGGCACCGACCTGATGGCCCGCCTGCTCAAGTTGCGGCTGGGGTGGCTTCCGGTGGGCAAGCTGCTGATGGGGCTGGACCTGGTGGTCATCCTGGCGGTGGGGGCGGTCTTCCGGAGCCTGCTCAGCGCCCTATATGGCCTGGTGGCCCTGACCATCTCCACCGGCGTCATCGACAGGATCCTCTACGGGATCGACCGGGCCAAGGTGGCCTACATCATCTCCGCCGCCCCGGAGGAGATCACCCGGGCCATCGTCCGGGAGCTGGAGCGGGGCGTCACCGTGCTGGAGGGCCGGGGGGCCTGGTCAGGGACGGAGAAGCAGGTCCTGCTGTGCGCCTTCAAGCAGAGGCAGATCGTGGAGCTGAAGGCGCTGGTGAAGTCCATCGACCCGGCGGCCTTCCTCATCGTCACCGACGCCCACGAGGTGCTGGGGGACGGCTTCCGGGAGTATGGGAAAGACGAGGTCTGACCGGCGCGCCGGCGGACGGAAAGGGGGGCGGAGGAGTGAAGCGGATGGGGCTCATCGCCCTTGGCCTGGCGCTGTTGACCGCCTGCGCCCCCATGCTGGAGCGGGAGTACACCGAGGTCTCCCCCCATGTGGAGGACCCCCCGCCCCACGCCGGGGCGGCCTATCGGGTGGAGAGCTACCCAGCCCTGCGCTCGGCCCTGCTGTCCTATGTGGAGGAGGGGATGGCGGAGGGGCTGCTGCGCTTCCCCACCACCTATCCCGGCGACCTGAGCGTGGACATGGAGAAGGCGCGGCGGCAGCTGCTGGAGGAGGAGCCCCTGGGGTGCTACGCCCTGGCGGAGATGGACTACCGCACCTCCAAGATCATCGCCTACTACGAAGTGGAACTGCGCTTTACCTATCAGGTGGAGCCGGAGAGCCTGAAGGCCATCCCCAGGGCGGTCTCCCGCCCGGAGCTGTTGACCCTGCTCCGCCAGGGGCTGGAGCGGGGGGAGGAGCGGATGTGCCTCTACCTCACCGCCTACCCGGAGGGGGACGAGGGGTACCTCCGGACCGCCGTGGCGGAGGCGTGGCAGGAGCTCCAGAGCCGGTCCGCCCCGCCGGAGGGATCGGAGGGGCCGGAGGGGACGGCCCCGGAGGAGCCGGAGGAGACTCCTCCCCCGCCGGAGCTGGAGACCGAGCTCTACCCCCAGACCGGGACCCGGCGGGTGGCGGTCCTGCGCCTCACCTACGCCGGAGCGGAGGAGGCCGGGGCGGCGTGAACCCCCCTCCCCGCCGGTTTTGACCGCTGGACCCGCGGCCCTTCGGCCGCCGCCCATACATCTCAGGTTTGTCCATCCAAATTTTGAAGGGAGCGAATAGATCATGTTCACCAAACTCATCGCGCAGCTCAAGTCCGACCCCAAGAAGATCGTCTTCACCGAGGGCCACGACCCCCGCATCCTGGAGGCCGCCGCCCGGCTCCTGGAGGAGGGGCTTTTGAAGGTGGTCCTGGTGGGGAACGAGGCGGAGGTGAAGGCCAAGGCCGCCCAGGGCGGCTTTGACATCGCGGAGGCCGAGATCATCGACCCCGCCGCCTATCCCGGCATGGACGAGATGGTGGCCAAGATGGTGGAACTCCGCAAGGGCAAAATGTCCGAGGAGGAGTGCCGCGCCGCTCTGGCCAAGGGGAACTACTTCGGCACCATGCTGGTGAAGATGGGGGTGGCCGACTGCCTGCTGGGCGGCGCCACCTACTCCACCGCCGACACCGTCCGCCCCGCCCTCCAGCTCATCAAGACCAAGCCGGGGGCCCACCTGGTCTCTTCCTGCTTCATCATGGACCGGGACACCGGGGACGAGGCCCTGCGGCGCATCTGCATGGGCGACTGCGCCATCAACCTCTCCTATGAGGACAGCGTGGACAAGGAGGGGAACGTGACCCTCTCCGGCGCCCAGAAGCTGGCCGAGGTGGCGGTGGAGTGCGCCAAGTGCGCCAAGATCTTCGGCATCGACCCCAAGGTGGCCATGCTCTCCTTCTCCACCAAGGGCTCCGGCAAGGGCGGCACCGTGGCCCTCTCCGCCGAGGCCACCAAGATCGCCAAGGAGCTGGACCCCGACCTGGCCATCGACGGGGAGATGCAGTTCGACGCCGCCGTCTCCCCCACCGTGGGCCAGCTGAAGT
>CANRBW010000117.1 GCA_947628975.1 uncultured Oscillospiraceae bacterium
CTGCCGATGTTCAGCTCCAGCGTGACGGTGAAAGAGCCGCCGGAGGAGACCTTCACATCCTCTCCGTCCAGGGTCACCGCCGCGTCGGCGGGGGAGACCTTGCCGGTGACGGTGACCGTCTCCTCCTCGGTGGTGGCGTCATAGCGGCCCAGGGTGAGCTTGGGCGCCTGGAACTCCTGCTTGGTATCTCCGTAGCCGTGGCTCAGGGCGCGGGCCAGGAGGGTGGCGAACTCCGCCCGGGTGAGGCCCTTTTGGGCGGCGATGGTGCCGTCAGGCAGACCGGAGACCAGCCCCTCCGACACCGCCACCGCCATGTAGGGCTTTACCCCGGCGGAGATGCTGTTGGTGTCGGAGAACATATTCAGGATGGAGAGGTCGGCGTTGGCGGTCCTGGAGCCGTAGCCCCAGGCCACCACCAGGGCGTAGATGGTCTCCTCCCGGGTGATGGTCTGGGTGGGGCGGAAGCTGGCGGTGCCCTGGAGGTTGGCCACATTGGGGAAGAGGGGCTTGGTGGCCTCGATATAGGCCCGGGCCCAGTTGTCGGCGGTGTCGGTGTAGGTCACCTCCGGGTCCTTCTCGATCTCCAGGCCCATGGCCACGGCGAAGACCTTGGCGGCCTCCTCCCGGGTGATGAGGCCGTCGGGCCGGAAGGTGCCGTCGGGGTAGCCGTTGAACCAGGCGCGCTGGGAGCAGGTGGCGATGGACTGGGCGGCCCAGTGGGTCGTGGGCACGTCCCGGTACTGCTGGCTCGCGGAGGAGTCGTAGCCGACGTACTCCTCCCCGTAGCTCAGCGCCAGGGCGGGGGCGGCCAGGCCCACCGACAGGCAGAGGGCCAGGACCAGGGACAACAGACGGGTTTTCATAGGGGTTCCTCCTTTTGTGTATTCTATATTCAATATCAAAATTAGAATATGTCGTGATAATAGCATATCGAATATAATTTGTCAACAAGAGGAGGGACCTGCCATGGAAAAATTTTTGCCCAAAAAGCCGGAGAAGGAGGTCATTTCCATGCGCCTCTCCCTGGAGTTGCTGGCGGAGGTGGACCGCAGGGCGGCGGAGTTCGACATCAGCCGCAACGAGCTCATCAACCAGTGCATTCGGTTCGCGCTGAACCATATGGAAAAGGGGGAGTGAAGGCCCGGCGGGGGATTTCTCCTTTTTTGCCTTGCCTTTTTCTTGTCCTTTTTCCCTTGTTTTTCTTCCGCAACCGGCTGAGGGCCGGTATTTTTTTGTCCAAAAAGAAAAGAGTACATGGGAAATGAGCGAAAAAAAGACCGCCCTGGGCACCGGGCCGGTGCGGGCAGTCTGGGGGAATACTGACCCCCGGCGGAACTGGATCCGCAGAACACAAAAGGTCATGGCGCCGTAGGCGCCATGACCTTTTGTGCGGGTTTTAAGCGACGTGTTTGCCTGATGGAAGTTACAGCCTTCGACGTACCTGAGCGATGGCCTACACGTTTTTGTGCGGGTTTTAAGCGACGTGTTTGCCTGATGGAAGTTACAGCCTTCGACCCACCTAGGCGAGAAACTTCACGTTTTTGTGCGGGTTTTAAGCAACGTTCTTTTACGCTGGAGGTTACAGCCTTCGACCCACCTGAGCGATGGCCTACATTTTTTTGCGGGTTCTAAGCAACGTGTTTGCCCGATGGAGGGTACAGCTGTCTTCTACCTAGGCAGGGGTCTACACGTCTTTTTGCGGGTTCTAGGCGACGGTTTGCCCGGCGGGGCGTCACACGTTGAAGCGGAAGAGGGTCACGTCGCCGTCCTGCATGACGTACTCCTTGCCCTCGCTGCGGACCAGGCCCTTCTCCCTGGCGGCGGCCATGGAGCCGTTGGCCTGGAGGTCGGCGAAGGACACCACCTCCGCCCGGATGAAGCCCCGCTCGAAGTCGGTGTGGATCTTCCCGGCGGCCTGGGGGGCCTTGGTGCCCCGGGTGATGGTCCAGGCGCGGCACTCGTCCTCCCCGGCGGTGAGGAAGGAGATGAGGCCCAGCAGGGTGTAGCTGGCCTTGATGAGCCGGTCCAGGCCGGACTCGCTCATGCCCATGTCCTCCAGGAACATCTGCTTCTCCTCGCCGTCCAGCTCGGCGATCTCCGCCTCCAACTTGGCGCAGACGGGGAGCACCTGGGCGTTTTCCTTGGCGGCGATGGCCTGGACGGTCTGGAAGTAGGGGTTATTCTGGTAGTTGGCCACGCCCGCCTCGTCCAGGTTGGCGGCGTAGATGATGGGCTTGAGGCTCAACAGCTCCGAGGTGGCCAGGACCTTGGCCTCCTCCTCGTCGGCCTCGAAGCTCCGGGCGGAGTTGCCGTCGTTGAGCCAGGCGGCCAGGCGGCGGAACAGGTCCGCCTCCTGGAGGTACTTCTTGTCCCCCTTGGCCAGGTTCTCCGCCTTCTTGATCCGCCGCTCCACCATCTCCAGATCGGCCATGATCAGCTCCAGGTCGATGGTGGCGATGTCCCCGGCGGGGTCCACCGGCACGTTGACGCTGGCGTTTTCCACCACGTGCATGATGTTCTCGTCGTCAAAACAGCGCACCACGTGGACGATGGCGTCGGTGGCCCGGATGTTGCCCAAAAACTGGTTGCCCAGGCCCGCGCCCTTGCTGGCCCCCTTCACAAGGCCCGCGATGTCCACAAACTCGATGACCGCGGGGGTCTTCTTCTTGGGGTGGTAGAGCCCCTCCAGCCAGTCCAGCCGGGGGTCGGGCACGGTGACCATGCCCACGTTGGGGTCGATGGTGCAGAAGGGGTAGTTGGCGCTCTCCGCCCCGGCGTTGGTGATGGCGTTGAACAGAGTGGACTTGCCCACGTTGGGCAGTCCCACGATGCCCAGCTTCATGGTGTACCTTCTTTCCGCTCAAAACCGCCGTTTTGCTCCAAACGGCGGTTTTGAACACGTTGATTTGGGGAAGAGCTCACTCGGCGGAGACCATGTAGTAGTAGACGGGCTGGCCGCCGTTGAGGAGGCTGATCTCGGCGTTGGGGCACTCCTTTTCGAAGATGGAAAGGGCCTCCTGGGCGTCGGCCTCCGCCACGTCGCAGCCGAAGATCAGGGTGATGAACTCCGCCTCCTGCTGGGGCTTGTCCTGGGCCAGCTTGGTCAGCAGGGCCCGTATGTCGGTGTCGGTGCCGAAGAGCTGGTGCTCGGAGAGGGCCATGTAGTCCCCCTCGTGGATGTCGAAGCCGTCAAAGTCGCTGTCCCGGGCGGCGTAGGTCACCTCGGAGGTGTGGACCCGGCCGATGGCCTCCAGCATGGCGGCGGTGTTCTCCTCCTCGCTGCCCTCCGGCAGGGCGGACAGCAGGGCGGAGATCCCCTGGGGGACGGTCTTGGTGGGGATGATGACCACCTTTTTCTCCCGGCAGAGGGGGATGCACTGCTCGGCGGCCATGATGATGTTCTTGTTGTTGGGCAGGACGTAGACGATCCGGGCGGGGGTCCGCTCCACCTGGCGGAGGATGTCCTGGGTGGAGGGGTTCATGGACTGGCCCCCGGAGATGACCCCGTCGCAGCCCAGGTCCCGGAAGGTGGCGGCCAGGCCCTCCCCGGCGCAGACCGACACGAAGCCGATCTCCTTCTCCGGCTCGGCGGGGCCGGCGTTCTGCTCGGCGCCGGTCTCCAGCTCCCGCTCGATCTGCTCCAGGTCGTCGGTGCTCTGGACGTGCTTCCCGGCGGCCAGGTCCTCGTACTGGGTGCGCATATTCTCGATCTTACAGAGCTCCAGGGTGCCGAACTCCTGGGCCTTGTTCAGGGCGTCCCCCGGCGTGTCGGTGTGGACGTGGACCTTGAAGGACTCGTCGTCCTCGCCGATGACCAGGGAGTCGCCGATGGAGTCCAGATAGGCCCGCAGACGGGTCAGGTCCACGTCGGGGGTCTTTTTGCGGACGATGAAGACGGTGTCGAAGTCGAAGGTGATGTCCCCCTCCCCCAGGGAGGCGAAGTCGGCGGACTCCTTCACCGGCTCCTGGGCCCCCTCCGGCATGGGCTTGCCCTGGAGCTGGTCCAGCATCCCCTGGAGGATGAGCAAAAAGCCCTTCCCGCCGGCGTCCACCACGCCGGCCTTCTTCAGCACCGGGTTTTGGTTGACGGTGTCGGCCAGGGCGTCCTGGCCCTGGGCGATGGTCTCGGCGAGGACGAATTCGATGGCGGCGTTCTCCCTGGCGGCGGCGGCCGCGGCGGCGGCGCACAGCCGGGAGACGGTGAGGATGGTCCCCTCGGCAGGCTTCATCACCGCCTTATAGGCGGCGGCCACGCCGTAGTCCAGGGCGATGGCGAAGTCCCGGCCGTCGATCTCCGCCCGGTCCCGGACCCCCTTGCTGAAGCCCCGGAACAGCAGGGACAAGATCACCCCGGAGTTGCCCCTGGCGCCCCGGAGCAGGGCGCTGGCCACCATGGAGGCGGCGGCGGAGACGGTGGGGTTTTCCTTGGCGCGTAGCTCGGAGGCGGCGGTGTTGATGGTCATGGACATATTGGTGCCCGTGTCCCCGTCGGGGACGGGGAAGACGTTGAGCTCGTTGACCATCTGGCGGTTGGCGCTGATAAGGGCGGCGCCGTGGACGATCATGGCCTGAAAGGCGGCGGCGTCAATGCTCTGTATCATCTCTACGTCCCTCCTGTCAGTTGGTCATGGAGTCGATGCACACGTCCACATTCTTCACCGCCACCCCGGTGAGGCGGGAGACGTTGTAGCGCACCTCGTTCATAATGGAACGGGACACGGCCATGAGGTTCACCCCGGCGTCCACGATGATGTGGAGCTGGATGGACACCGAGCCGTCCTCGTTGCAGATCACCCTGACCCCCTTGGACATGGACTCCCGGCGGAGCAGGTGGACCAGCCCGTCGGTCTTGGAGCGGACGGCCATGCCCTTGACGCCGAAGCAGTTGGTGGCCGCGGCGCCGGTGAGCTTGGAGAAGACTTCGTTGGAGATACGGATCTCGCCTTTTTCGGTGATCATCTTCATAGGGGGGCCTTCCTTTCTCCACGGGCCAATTCGCCGCGGAAGGGACTGATTTCCTATTGTCCTATTGTAATCCATCCCGGCGGAAAATACAAGAAAAAAATTCACCTTGTATTTTTCCGAAAATGCCGCAAACTAGCGGGGAAGGGGGGCGCGTCCGGTTTGGAGACGGTGGGGATCTGGAGCGGGGGAGAGAGCCTGGGGCAGACGCTGGAGGACCGCCTGGGCGGGCAGTACCGCTTTGTCCGGGCCGGGCACCCGGCCCTGCTGGCCCAGCGGCCCTGCGACCTGCTGGTCATCGCCCCGGACGCGGTGGGCCTGGCCGGGGCGGGGGTGATCCGGCCCCGGCTGGCGCTCCTGCCGGGGAACAGCATCGCCCTGAGCGGGTGGGTCCGGGCCGCCTCGGCGGTGAGCTACGGGCCGGGGCGGCAGAACACCC
>CANRBW010000118.1 GCA_947628975.1 uncultured Oscillospiraceae bacterium
GGCTACGCCGGGCGGCTGGACCACCCCGCCCGGGGCAACCACCGCGTCATCCCCCTCACCGTCCACGGCGCGCCCTGGTTTTTGCAGTACAGCCCCTACGTCTACTACAACGAACACTGCATCTGCTTCAACGCCCGGCACACCCCCATGAAGATCGACCGGGCCTGCTTTGACAAGCTGCTGGACTTTACACGTCAGTTCCCCCACTACTTTGTGGGCTCCAACGCCGACCTGCCCATCGTGGGCGGCTCCATCCTGAGCCACGACCACTTCCAGGGCGGGCGCTGTACCTTCGCCATGGAGCGGGCCCCGGTGGAGCTGGAGGTGACCTTCCCCGGCTTTGGCGACGTGGCCGCGGGCATCCTGCGCTGGCCCATGAGCGTCCTGCGTCTGCGCTGTGAGGACAGGGACCGGCTGGCGGCGCTGGCGGAGAAGATCCTGGCCGCCTGGCGGGGGTACACCGACGAGGCGGCCCAGATCTACGCCCAGACCGACGGGGAGCCCCACAACACCATCACCCCCATCGCCCGGCGGCGGGGCGAGGCGTATGAGCTGGACCTGGTCCTGCGCAACAACCTCACCACAGAGGAGTTCCCCCTGGGCCTCTACCACCCCCACCCCGCCCTGCACCACATCAAGAAGGAGAACATCGGCCTCATCGAGGTGATGGGGCTGGCCGTCCTCCCCGCCCGGCTGAAGAGGGAGCTGGCCGAGCTGGCCGACACTCTGGTCTCCGGCGGAGACCTCTGGAGGGACCCGGACCTGGCCAAGCACGCCCCCTGGGCGGAGGAGCTTGTGAAGGAATATACCTTTACAGCTGAGAACGTCACCGGCATCCTCCAAAACGAGGTGGGCAAGGTCTTCGCCCAGGTGCTGGAGGACGCGGGCGTCTACAAGCGCACTCCGGAGGGCCAAAACGCCTTCCTGCGGTTCATTGAACAGGTCAAATCAGCGGAATAAGGAGGGGTTTGGAATGAAAACGATCCTGGTGGCCGGCGGGGCCGGCTACATCGGCAGCCACATGGTGGCCCTGCTGGCGGAGCGGGGCTATCGGGTGGTGGTGGCAGACAACCTCTGCACCGGCCACTGGCAGGCTGTAAAGGGGGCGGCCTTGCGGGTAGGCGACGTGCGGGACGCCGCCTTTCTGGACAGGGTCTTTGGGGAGTTCCCCATCGACGGGGTCATCAACTTCGCCGCCTTCTCCCTGGTGGGGGAGAGCGTGGGCGACCCCTTGAAGTACTACGGCAACAACGTGGGCGGGGCGGTGAGCCTGCTCACCGCCATGAAGAACCACGGGGTGGACAAGATCGTCTTCTCCTCCACCGCCGCCACCTACGGCGAGCCGGAGAAACAGCCCATCGAAGAGACCGACCGCACCGACCCCACCAACCCCTACGGGGCCTCCAAACTGGCCATCGAGGGGCTGTTGAAGTGGTGCGACCGGGCCTACGGCATCCGCTACGCCGCCCTCCGGTACTTCAACGCCGCCGGGGCCAACACGGAGGCGGACATCGGCGAGGACCACCACCCTGAGACCCACCTCATCCCCATCGTCCTCCAGTGCGCCCTGGGCAAGCGGGACCATGTGGGCATCTTCGGCGACGACTACCCCACCGCCGACGGCACCTGCGTGCGGGACTACATCCACGTCCGGGACCTGGTCTCCGCCCACCTGCTGGCCCTGGAGTATCTGGACCGGGGCGGGGAGAGCGGCCCCTTCAACCTGGGCAACGGCAACGGATACAGCGTCCGGGAGATCGTGGAGGCCGCCCGCCGGGTCACCGGCCAGCCCATCCCCGCGGTGGTGGAGTCCCGGCGGGCCGGGGACCCCTCCACCCTCATCGCCTCCAACGCCAAGGCGCGGGAGGTGCTGGGCTGGGTCCCGGAGCGGGGGCTGGAGACCATCATTGCCGACGCCTGGGCGTGGCACCGCGGCCACCCCGACGGCTACGGCGGCTGACTCCTCCCCCGCCCTGACCAGGCCCGCCCCGGCCGGGGCGGGCCGTCTTTTGCTGTTTGCCCTCCGCCTTTTTTGCCCCTTGCTTTTTTCCGAAAATACGGTATAATGTTCCCGGCCCCGAAAGGGGTACATATGCGCTGTACCCATCGTGGACAGCAGCAGGAGGAATTGAATATGGAAAACAAGAGGTACGACACGAAGAAACTGGTTCTGCTGGCGCTGCTCACCGCCATTGTGGCGGTGTTGCAGATGGTGGCGGCCACCATCCACCTGGGCCCCTTCTCCATCACTTTGACGTTGGTGCCCATCGTGGTGGGTGCGGCCCTGTGCGGCCCCTGGGCGGGCGCCTGGCTGGGCGCGGTCTTTGGGGCGATCGTGCTCCTCTCCGGGGACGCGGCGGCCTTTCTGGCGGTGAACATCCCCGGCACGGTGATCACCGTCATGCTCAAGGGCATCTGCGCCGGCCTGCTGGCGGGCCTTGTCTACCGGCTGGTGGAAAAGCGCAGCGTCTATCTGGCCACGCTGTGCGCCGCGGTGGTCTCGCCCCTGGCCAACACGGGCGTTTTCATCCTGGGGTGCTTGACGTTCTTCCTGCCCACCATCCGGGAGTGGGCCAACGGCGGCTCGGCGCTGGAGTACATCATCTTCGTTCTGGTGGGCGCCAATTTCCTGCTGGAGTTCGCCATCAACGTGGTCCTCAGCGGCGCGATCACCACCATCATCCGGGTGGGCGGCAGTTCTATTGGGAAGCGAGGCGCTTGATATGATCCTGGCCATCGACGCGGGCAACACCCACATCGTCCTGGGCTGTCTGGAGGGGGAGCGGATCCTCTTCACCGCCCGGATCGCCACCGACCGGCAGAAGACCGCCGATGAGTACGCCCTGATCCTGCGGAGCCTCTGCGACCTCCACCAGGTGGATCGGAGCCGGGTGGAGGGCGCTGTTCTGGCCTCGGTGGTCTCCGAGCTGACCGAGGCCATCCGCCGGGCGGTGGAGATCGTCATCCACCGCTCCCCCATCGTGGTGGGGGCTGGCATCAAGACGGGGGTGAACATCAAGATCGACGACCCCGGCCAGCTGGGGGCGGACCTGGTGGTGGGCGCTGTGGCGGCCACGGCCAAATACCCCAAGCCCCTGATCATCTTCGACCTGGGCACCGCCGACACCATGAGCGTCATCGACAGCGACGGCCGCTTCCTGGGCGGGGCCATCATGGCCGGGCCCCGGCTGGGGGTGGACGCCCTCTCCACCGGCACCAGCCAGCTCCCCCGCATCGACCTGGACCTCCCCCCCAGGGTCATCGGCTCCAACACCCTCCACGCCATGCAGTCGGGGGCCATCTACGGCCACGCCGCCCTGGTGGACGGCCTGGTGGACCGGGTGGAGGCGGAGCTGGGCAAGCCCGCCGCCAGCGTCATCGCCACCGGCGGCCTGGCCGGGACGGTGATCCCCCAGTGCCGCCGGAAGGTGATCTTGGATGACGACCTTATGATGGACGGTCTTCGGATCATCTACGAAAAAAACCGGGCGTGACCCCCTCCTCCCCGCCGGCGGAGGGCTCTGAGCGCGCAAAAGGCCGGGCGGCGCGGCTTCTGCCACGCCGCCCGGTCCCTTTTTCGCACTCCTGACGCACGGGGATAGCTGATTAGGGGGCCTGGGTGATGTCCACGATGACGTACTCCGACCGGCAGCCGGTGCGGAAGCGCATGGCCCAGTCGGAGATGCCGGAGGTGACGATGAAGTGGGTGTCGCCCCGGACCTCGTGGCCGTAGACCAGGTCGTCGGCGCCGATGTAGCGGTCGAGGACGGTCATGGGGAAGAGCCAGCCCCCGTGGGTGTGGCCGGAGAGCACCAGGTCCACCCCACTCTCGGCCTGGGCGGCGAAGTCCTGGGGCTGGTGGTCGGCCACGATGGTGAACCGGCTCCGGTCCAGGTCCGCCGTCAGCTCCTCCATGCTCAGCCGGGAGCCGCCCCGCTGGGCCTCGGAGCGGTCCAGCCGCCCCACCAGGCAGTACCCCTCCCCCAGCGGGACCGTCTGGTCCCGCAGGACGGTCACCCCGTTCTTCTCCAGCTCCGCCGTCAGCTCCTCCGCGCCGTAGCCCCGGTAGGCGTCGCCATAGTAGCCCTTGTCGTGGTTGCCGAAGACGTAGTAGACCCCGTAGCGGGTCTCCACCTCCCCCAGGGCCCGGCAGGCGGCCCGCATATCGGCCAGGGAGGTGTCGTCGTCCACAAAGTCCCCGGCCACCACCAGCAGGTCGGGGTGGTCGGCCTGGAGCTTCTCCATCCAGCGGCCGAACCCCTCCCCATCAAAGGTGGTGCCCAAGTGGGAGTCGGCGATCAGGGCCACCCGCAGGTCCTCCACCGCCTTGGGGGTGGTCACCTGGTAGGTCGCGCGCCACACGTTGTGGGCCAGATACCAGCCCGTCCCCAGGTAGAGCGCGGAGAGCGCCAGGGCGGCCGCCCCGGCAGAGTAGCGGCGGGGCCGGGCCTCCCCGCTCCCGCGCCGCCGCCGGATCAGCCAGCCGACCCCGTCGCACAGCGCCCAGAAGACCAGCAGGTGGACATAGGCCACCATGGCGCTGAAACTGCCCATGAGCCACCATATCCCGCCCATCAGCAGGACGGCGGCCGCCGCCGCCAGCAAAAGCCGCAGCCAGCTCCGCCCGCCGCTGAGCCGCTCAGCCCAGCCAAAGCGGGCGAACCGACTGGTCAGGTAGACCGCCGTGGCCAGGGTCAGGATCCCCAGGACCGGCATGATGTAGCGCCACATACGCCTCTCTCCCCTCCGGCGGGCCCGCCTGCCTGTTTTGTCTCAGGATACCATAGTCGCGAACCGCTTTTGATCATGATACCACATTTTCCCCGGCAGTTCAACCGGGCCGCGGCGGAGAAGGTGGGCGTTTCGGCAAAAACTTCCCCCTCCGGCGGGGAAAATTTGTGGAAGAATTCACCGGCGGCCTCTTTTCAAACGGGGGAAATTATGGTATGATAATGCTGTTTCAGAAAGCGCACCCTAATCAAGAATGCTGAAAAGGAGAAATGTACTATGAGCATCAAGGTTGGCATCAACGGCTTCGGGCGCATCGGCGGCATGGTCTTCCGCGCCGGGATCGGGAGCGACGACATTGAGTTCGTGGGCATCAACGACCCCTTCATGACCCCCGACTACGCGGCCTATATGCTGAAGTACGACACCATGCATGGCCGCTTCCCCGGCACCATCGAGTATGACGACCACTCCATCACCGTCAACGGCAAGCGGGTGGAGTTCTTCTCCTGCAAGGACCCCAAGGACATCCCCTGGGGCAAGGTTGGCGCGGAGTACGTGGTGGAGTCCACCGGCGTGTTCCTCACCAAGGAGCTGAGCCAGGCCCACATCGACGCCGGCGCCAAGAAGGTGGTCATGTCCGCCCCCTCCAAG
>CANRBW010000119.1 GCA_947628975.1 uncultured Oscillospiraceae bacterium
GGCCACCGTCATCTGGGGGTCCTCCTTCCTGCTCATGTCCCAGGCGGTGGAAAACATCCCCGTCTTTTTCCTGCTGGCGGTGCGCTTCTCCCTGGGGGCGGCGGCGCTGGCGGCGGTCTTCTGGAAGCGCTGGCGGCGGCTGGACCGGGCCGCGGTACGGGGCGGGATCCTGCTGGGGGCGCTGATGGAGGCGGCCTACATCTTCCAGACCTACGGCCTGCGGGGGCTGGGCTCCTGGCAGGGCACCACGCCGGGCAAAAACGCCTTCTTCACCGCCGTCTACTGCATCCTGGTCCCCTTCTTCGGCTGGCTCCTCTTCCGCCGGCGGCCCGATCTCTACAACGTGGCCGCGGCGGCGCTGTGCGTGGCCGGGATCGGCCTGGTCTCCCTCAGCGGCCCCCTGGGCCTGGTGGGCGGGGACGTGCTGACCATGCTGGGCGGGGTGATGTTCGCCCTGCACATCCTCATGGTGCCCCGGTGCGCCCAGCGGGCCGACGTGATCTTGCTCACCGTCCTCCAGTTCGCCACCATGGCCGTCCTCTCCTGGGTGGGGGCGCTGGCGCTGGGGGAGCTGCCCGCCCCCGCCGTGGCGCCGGTGGACTGGCTGAGGATCGTCTATCTGGCCGTCTTCGCCACCGCCCTGGCCATGCTCTTCCAGAACCTGGGCCAGGCCCACACCCCTCCGGCCACGGCGGCGGTCCTGCTCAGTCTGGAGGCCCCCTTCGGGGTGCTGTTCTCCGTCCTCTTCGGCACGGAGCGGCCCACGGCGTCCATGCTCTGCGGCTTCGCCCTGATCTTCCTGTCCATCCTCCTGTCCGAGACCAAGCCCTCCCTCCGCCGCGGCGGAAAAAAATTCGGGGAGGGGGGTTGACAAATGGGGTCGCCCCGTTTATAATTGCGGATAACAACTTCATCACAATAAACCGATGAGGAAGTAAAGTACCCAGAGTTCAGTCGGGCCATAGCGAGTTCCGGACGGTGGGAGCGGGACGCGCGGCTGCTGGGGAATGGCCTTCCGAGGGCGGGCTGAACGGCGCGGCGTCCGCCGCGCTCAGTAGTTCCCGACGGGTCCCCTCCCGTTACCACACAGGGCCGGGTATGATGGTACCCGGAAGCGAGTGGGCGTCCCCCGGGGCGCCAATTTGGGTGGTATCGCAGAAGCAGACGCTTTTGTCCCAGAGCGGGGCAAGGGCGTTTTTGTTTTCTTCGGCAAACCCCGGCAAGGTTTCGCCCTCCATCTGCCGCCCAAATCAAATTATGGAGGTAATCTCACATGAAAAACCGTACCCTGTTCCGCAAGCTCCTCTCCCTGGCCCTGGCGGCCGTGATGGTGCTGGCCCTGGCCGCCTGCGGCGGGACCGAGGAGGCCGCCCCGGCCACCGACGCCCCCGCCACTGACGCTCCCGCCACCGACGCCCCCGCCGCCGACGCTCCCGACGCCCCCGCCGCCCTGGCCCTGGAGTCCCAGGTGGTGGGCGACCCCGCCGGCGAGACCTACAAGGTGGGCGTGTGCAACTATGTGGACGACGCCTCGCTCAACCAGATCGTCTCCAACATCCTCTCCCAACTGGACGCGGTGGGCAAGGACCGGGGGGTGGCCTTCGACGTGTACTATGACAACTGCAACGCCGACGCCGCCGTCCTCAACCAGATCATCGCCAACTTCATGGCGGACGATGTGGACCTGATGGTGGGCGTGGCCACCCCCGTGGCCATGGCCATGCAGGCCGCCACGCTGGAGGATCCCATCCCGGTGATCTTCTCCGCCGTGTCCGACCCGGTGGGCGCGGATCTGGTGGACAGCGTCGAGGCCCCTGGCGCCAACATCACCGGCACCAGCGACTATCTGAACACCGACGCTGTGATGAACCTGATCTTCGCCGCCGACCCTGACGCGGACAAGATCGGCTTCCTCTACGACCTGGGTCAGGACTCCTCCACCACCGCCATCGCCGACGCCAAGAAGTTCCTGGACGACAAGGGCGTGGAGTATGTGGAGCGCAACGGCTCCACCGTGGCCGACATCATGCTGGCCGCCGACGCGCTGGTGGCGGACGGGGTGGACGCCATCTTCACCCCCTCCGACAACAGCATCATGACCGCCGAGCTGTCCATCTACGAGAAGTTCAGCCAGGCCGGCATCCCCCACTACACCGGGGCTGACTCCTTCGCCCTCAACGGCGCCTTCCTGGGCTACGGCGTGGACTACGCCAACCTGGGCGTGGAGACCGCCAACATGGTGGCCCAGGTCCTGCTGGACGGGGCCGACCCCGCCACCCTGGGCGTGATGACCTTCGACAACGGCACCGCCACCATCAACACCGAGACCTGCGCCGCCCTGGGCCTGGACCTGGAGACGGTGAAGGCCGCCTTCACCCCCTTCTGCACCAAGGTGCAGGAGATCACCACCGCCGAGTCCTTTGAGGATATTGGCGCCTGAAACGCGCAAACTGACGGGGGATAGGGCCGCGGCCCTATCCCCCGGCCATTTCTTCTGAGGAGGTCCCTGTATGCTGACTGTCGCCACGACCGCCCTGGAGCTGGGGCTGGTCTACGCCCTGACGGTGCTGGCTCTGTTTTTGAGCTACTCCATGCTCAACGTCTGCGACCTGTCCACCGACGGCTGCTTCACCCTGGGCGCCGCGGTGGGCGCGGTGGTGGCGGTGTCGGGCCACCCCAGCCTGTCCCTGCCGGCGGCCATGGGGGCGGGGATGCTCTCCGGGCTGGTCACCGCCCTGCTCCAGACCAAGATGGGCATCAACAGCCTGTTGGCCGGCATCATCGTCAGCACCGGGCTGTACTCGGTGAACATGGCGGTGCTGGACGGATCGCCCCTGATGAACATGAACAAGACCCCCACCGTCTTCACCGCCGCGCGGGACTTCCTGGCTGGTACGCCCCTGGCCCCCTTTTCCGACATCCTGGTGGGGGCGGTGGCCGTCGCACTGGTGATCGTCGTCCTCACCCTCTTTTTGAACACCCGGCTGGGCCTGGCCATCCGGGCCACCGGCGACAACCCGGACATGGTCCGCTCCTCCTCCATCAACCCCTCCTTCACCACCATCGTGGGCCTGTGCGTGTCCAACGCCTTCACCGCCCTGTCCGGCTGTCTGCTGGGCCAGATGCAGAAGTCGGTGGACGTGGCCAGCATCGGCCAGGGGGTGGTGACCATCGCCCTGGCCTCCCTGCTCATCGGCAGCACCCTGCTGGGCCGGGGGCCCATCGCCCTGCGGGCCTTTGGGATGGTGGTGGGGTCCTTCCTGTTCCGGCTGGTGTACGCCGTGGCCCTGCGGCTGCATATGCCCGCCTTCATGCTCAAGCTGGTGTCTTCGGTGATCGTGGTGCTGGCCCTGGCCATCCCCTACTTCAAGACCCGTCTGCCCGCCCTGCGGCGGCGGCTGAGCTACCGCTCCGCGGCGGAAGAGAAGGAGGCGGTCTGAGATGCTGAAGCTCTCCCACCTCTCCAAGGCCTTCAACCCCGGCACGGTGAGCGAGAAAAAGGCCCTCACCGACCTCTCCCTCCACCTGGCCCCCGGGGATTTCGTCACCATCATCGGCTCCAACGGGGCGGGCAAGTCCACCCTGTTCAACGCCATCGCCGGGGACTTTATGACCGACCAGGGCTCCATCGTCCTGGACGGCCGGGACATCACCTTCCTCCCCTCTTACAAGCGCTCCAAGTCCATCGGCCGGCTGTTCCAGGACCCCATGCGGGGCTCCGCCCCCCATATGACCATCGAGGAGAACCTGTCCATGGCCTCCGGCCGGGGGGGCTGGCTCAGCCACATCACCCGCGCTGACCGGGCCGCCTTCCGGGAGCGGCTGGCCCTGCTGGACATGGGCCTGGAGGACCGGCTGCGCCAGCCGGTGGGCCTGCTCTCCGGCGGACAGCGCCAGGCGCTGACCTTGCTGATGGCCACCTTCTGCCCCCCCAAGCTGCTGCTGCTGGACGAGCACACCGCGGCCCTGGACCCCGCCACGGCGGAGAAGGTGCTGGAGATCACCAAAAACGTGGTGAGCGAGCACAAGATCACCACCCTGATGGTCACCCACAATATGCACCAGGCCCTGGAGCTGGGCAACCGCACCCTGATGATGGACGACGGGCGGATCGTCCTGGACGTGGCCGGGGAGACCCGCCGGACCATGACGGTCAACGACCTGCTGGACCAGTTCCACCAGCGCGCGGGCAAGGCCCTGGACAACGACCGCATCCTCCTGTCCTGACCCGCCGGCCCCCGGAGGAGAAACAGCGGCGCGCGCCTGGCCCGAAAACTCCGCAGTCCTTTTTTGACAGACAAGCGGCCCGGTGTTCCCATAGGAACACCGGGCCGCTTGCCGCTATCCGCGGCGGCGCGGGCTTTTTCTGTCGCCGTCGCCGTCGCCGCCGCTCTACCGCTCCTTCTTGCTCTGGAGGGCGTCCTTCTTGCTCTTGTAGGCGTCCCGGAGGAGACGGCCCAGGGAGATGACCTCGCCGCCGTAGCGGCGGTTATAGATGTGGATAACCAGCTCCTCCACCCCGGCCAGGGTGGCCACCGCGCAGAACACGGCGAAGTACACCGGCGCGAAGGGGGTCCGGACCAGGTAGGCGGAGACGAAGATCAACAGCCCGCTGAGCTTGTTGAGCATGGTGTGGAGCGAGGGGAAACGGTGGAACTTCAAAAAGGCGAACAGATAGATGCCGATGCGGAAGATCAGAATGCCCACCGCCCACCACCAGCACCAGGGCAGGAGGATGTCCTCCCGCCAGACGATGGGGATCAGACGCAGGACCATCACGGTGTAAAAGCTCATATCGGCCACGCTGTCCAGCCGCGCCCCGAAGTCCCCGGAGGTCTTGGTGTGCCGGGCCACCGGCCCGTCCAGGGCGTCGCTGAGGCCGCAGAGAGTATAGACGACGTAGAACGGGATGGACAGCGGCTCCAAAAAGACCAGGGCCACCGCCCCCGCCAGACGGAATATCGTCAGACAGTTGGCAAGTGTGACCTTCTTCATGGCGGTTCGCCTGTCCCTCCCTCCGGGCCGCGGCGGCGCCGCCCCGCGGCGGCGCCCTTCCGGCCATGGTTTATCATACCACCACCCGCCCCATCCGTCAACAGAAAAGGTGAAATCTTCCCCCTCCCCCGCCCCGGCTCCCCCAGGGCCGGGGACCTCGCCCTCCGGATTTTTCCCAGGAAAGTTTGGAAAAAGGTGTTGACAATCCCAGGGGCTTTTAGTATAATAATCAACGCCGTTTGAATGACGACGCAACAGGGGAGCATAGCTCAGCTGGCTAGAGCGCGTGCCTTACAAGCATGAGGTCACAGGTTCGAGCCCTGTTGTTCCCACCAGATGGCTCGGTAGCTCAGTTGGTTAGAGCGCCGGCCTGTCACGCCGGAG
>CANRBW010000120.1 GCA_947628975.1 uncultured Oscillospiraceae bacterium
GGGTTGACGCTGGAGAACACCTCGGAGCTGATCAACCGGCTGAAGGCGGACGCGCTGGTGAGCGAGGTGTTCGTCTCCACCGCCAACACCACCGAGGATAACGGCGCGGTCCACCGGGTCACGGAGATGACCATCCTCCTGGCCGACGCGGTGGAGCCGGAGGAGACGGGAGAGGAGGCGGCCAGGTAATGCTGACGCGGAGCTTTACCCGCAGGGAGAAGATCCTGCTGTTGGTGCTGGTGCTGGTGATGATGGCGGGGCTTTACGTCCTGCTGGTGCACAACCCGGTGCAGAACAGCCTGGCCCAGCTGGAGACGGAGCGGGAGGACGAGGACCTGCGGCTCCAGGTGGCCCAGGCGAGGATGCTCAAGTACAGCCAGATGAAGGCGGAGATGGAGGAGATCTTCGCCATGCCGGAGGAGCAGGTCACCGTCATGCCCCACTACGACAACGCCGAGCGGCTGATGGTCCAGCTCAACCACATCTTCGGGGAGCTGGAGTACGACCTGAACTTCTCCGAGGTGACCTTCCAGGACAAGGTGGCCACCAGAGGGGTGCAGTTCAGCTTCCGGGCCCCGGACTACCTGACCGCCAGGAGCATCATCCAGCAGCTGTCCCACACGGGGAACCGGTCGCTGATGAACACGCTGAACCTCGCCCCGGCGGAGGAGACGGGCTTTGCCACCGCCAACTCCCGGCGGGACGCCGCCGGGGAGAGCCAGAACATCCTGGCCGGGCCGCTGACCGTCTCGGGCACCATCACCTTCTATGAGTACGCCCCCGCCGCCGCTACCCCGGAGGAGAGCAACGGAGGCGGCCAGGGATGAGACACGCGCTGGTTCGCAAACTGAAAAGCGGCCGGGGCGCGTCCATCCTCATGGGGCTGCTCCTCTTGCTGGTGTGCGCCATGGCGGGGGCCGCCGCCCTCACCGCCGCAGGGTCCAACGCGGGGCGGTACACCCATCTGCGCCAGGACCAGCAGCGGTATCTGGCCGTGGCCTCCGCCGCGCGGCTGGTCCGGGACGAGCTGTGCGGGGGGGAGTACACCGCCTCGGCGGAGCTGAGGGAGATCTACACCCACTACACCACCACCGACCCGGAGACCGGGGCGGTGAGCTGGCACACCCGCGGGCCGGAGTACACCCTGGACCCGGCGGTGGAGAACACCTGCGCCGGGAGCTTTCGGAACTGGCTGGGGCCAAAGGCCCTGGCCTTCTTCCAGGCCGGGCAGGTGCCGGGGGAGTGGTGGGACCTGGGCGGCCGGATGGAGCCCGCCACCCCCGACTCCCTCAAGTTGGAGGACCTGAAGGTCCGGGTGGAGGGCGTGGACGAGGAGCTGCTGGACCAGGTGAAGTGGAGTTTGGAGATGGGGCCGGACTACACCATCACCGCCCACTTCCAGCTGGAGGAGACGGACGAGGCGGGGAACACCGCCGCCTATTACGCCACCACCCTCACCATTCCCGCCCAGGTGAAGGCGGAGCAGACCATGCGCAACGAGAGCGCCGGCTCGCGGGACATCACCGTCACCGCCCAGAGCGTGACGGTGACCTGGCCCGCGGAGGGCGCGGTCATCCGGCAGGAGTGAGGGGGGCGCGGGATATGTTGAGGAGACAAAAACTTCGCGCCCGCCGGGGGGAGACCCTGGTGGAGGTGCTGGCGGCGATTTTGGTGTGCGGGATGGCCATCCTCCTGCTCACCACCATGATCATGGTCTCCATGAACATCAACCGGCAGGCCAGGGAGATGGACCGGGGCGCGGACGGCTCCGGCGGCTTCTTCGGGGCGCTGTCCGCGGTGGAGACCCACGTCTTCACCGCCGAAGACCCGGCCTGTCAGGTGCGCTTTTCCGGCGCGGGGCAGGAGCCCATCGACGTGGAAGAGGTCCGGAGCTATACCGGGGGGGAGAACATCTCCCTCACCGCCTACGGGAAGGAGGCGGGGGCATGACCCGGCGCGGGCGCAGGGCGCGCCGGGGCTTCTCCCTGGCGGAGTGCCTGGTGACGCTGTTGATCCTCTCCCTGATGAGCGCCCTGGCCTGCGGGGGGATCAGCAACGCCATGAAGAACCGGGTCCAGGCCATCCGGGTGGCGGACGCCCAGACGGTGGCCTCCACCGTGGCCCAGGCGGTGGCGGACCAGCTCCGCTACGGCCAGATCGCCCAGGTGGAGGCGGACGGGGTGGTGCTCTCCAGCGGCACCTTTGGCCCCGGAGTCCGGCTGGAGCGGGACAGTCAGGGCCATGTGGTGGCCCAGCCGGTCACCGCCTCCGGCGGCGGGTACCTCCCCACGGGGGACGCCTACGACCTGCTGGGGGAGAAGGCGTACAGCGGCCTGGCCCTGGACGGGCTCTCCTTCACCGCCGAGACGGACGGGGACCGGGTGAAGAGCGTGACGGTGGCGCTGTCGGTGGACACCGCCGCCGGGGACGACGAGGGCGGGCACCTGTGGTCGCTGAACTACACCGTGTCGCCGCTGAATCCCCAGCTGGCGCTGTGATGCGGGAAAGAGACGTCGGTATTTTACCCGGCCCCAGAGGCCGCGGGCGAGGTGGTTTTTGATGAGAGGGAATGGGAAGAGAAGAAAAGGCTTCTCCCTGGCGGAACTGCTGGTGGTGATCGGGATCCTGGCGGCGCTGACCATGGTGGCGGTGCCCGCTATCCTGCACTATCAGCGGGTGTTGAAGTACACCGAGCTGGACGACAACGCCAGGGCCATCTTCGTGGCCGCCCAGAACCACCTGACCGCCCTGCGCTCCGCCACCACGGAGACGCTGGCTCCCACCGCCGGCCATCCGGCGGTGGCGGTGCCCGACGGGGCCGCGGACGGGCTGGAGGACGGGACGGAGCTGTGGTACGTCTCCACCGACGTGGACGGGGCGGACCCGGACTGGCTGGTGCTCCCCGGCTCCATCGAGGAGGAGCTGGCCGCGGGGTGCTATCTGGTGGAGTTCGACCCGGCCTCCGGCGCGGTGTACGGGGTGTTCTTCCTGGAGCGGGACGGCTCCCGCGCCCTGAACGAGAGCACCTATCGGAAGATCTGTCAGTATATGGACGACGGAAACTCCTGCCGGGTCCAGGAGGGCCGGCGGGCATTCGCCCGGTCCTCGGAGGGCTTCCCGGTGGGGTACTACGGCGCGGACGGGGACCTGGGCCTGGGCCGGCCGGATAGCCAGGCCCTGCCCACCCCGGTGATCAGGGTCATCAACGCCGAGGAGCTGTCTCTGGAGGTGGATACCGGCTCCGATTGGCCCACTGAGCTGCCCCAGGACCAGGTGTATCTGAGCGTCACCATCAGCGACGGGACCACCGCCAAGACCCTGGTGGACAAGGGGCGGATCCAGAGCGGGAAGAAGGCCACGGTGGTGCTGGACACCCTGAAGACCTCGGGATACAGCCGCGGCGTGAACCAGAGCACCCCCGGCTGGACGGTGGGGGGCACCTTTGGCCAGTGGGTGGAGGGGACCTCCATCCTGCCGGGGAGCGACATCACCGTCAACGCCTCGGTCTGGTATGAGCCGGACGCGGACAAGGGGGTGACGGCCCTGCCCACCACCACGTCGGTGACGGTGAACAGCCTCTTCGCCGCCCGGACGGAGGACACGGTGGACGTGGCCTACGGCCGCCATCTGCAAAACCTGAGCACCTCCCTGGCCCATCCGGACCCCGCCATCACCGCCGCCCGACAGGTCCGGGAGATCGACTTTACCAGGACCGGGGCGGAGGCCAGAGGGGCGATCTACTCCTGGGCGGACACCTATCCCGGCAAAAACCTCTCGGCGATCTACAACGCCAACCTGACCAGCTATGACGGCAACAACCTGGCCATCCGGCACATGACCGCCAGCGGGATGCCCTACGGCGGCCTGTTCGGCAACTTCGACAAGGGGCGGCTGGCCAACATCGTGCTGGTGGACGCCGCGGTGACCGGCGGCGGCCCCACCGGGACGCTGGCCGGGGTGGCCGGAAAGGGCACCGGCGCGGCGCAGGTGGAGGTGGACAACTGCCAGGTCTACCTCTCCGACTATACCGACGAGGCCAAGGTCAAGGGCGCCAACGCCGGCGGGATGATCGGCCTGGCCTGGAACGTGAAGATCGAAAACTCCTTCGCCTCCACGGTGGTGAGCGGCTCCGGCTCCAGCAGCACGACGGGCGGCCTGGTGGGGAACAGCAACTCCCCCCTCACCATCCTCAACAGCTACGCCGCCGGGCACCTCTCCGGCGGCACGGTGGGCGGCCTGGTGGGGACGCAGTCGGTCTCGGCGATGGAGATCCGGGACTGCTACGCCGCCGGGACCGTCGTCCAGGCCAGCAGGGCCGGGGGACTGGTGGGGTCGGTCACCGGGGGCGCGGCGGTGAGCCTTACCCGTTCCTACGCGGCGGTGGAGTACGGCCCGGAGGTGCCCGCCGGGGATAAGGTCAGCGGCGCGGCCCCCTCTCCCGCCAGGGCCAGCAACACCTATTACCTGGTGAAGTCCGGCGTGAACGAAAACGGGGTGGGTACCGCCGTGGCCGACGCGGGACAGCTGCGCAAGGCCAACCTGGCCCTGGGCAGCGCCTTTACCGAGGGCGGCAACGCTACGGTGATGGCCCAGCCCTACAACCTGCCCAACACCGGGGAGGGGACCCGCGAGCCCAGGCTCTACGCCCCCTACCCCTATCCCACCCTGTCCGTGGGGGAGAAGAAGCTCCCCCACTACGGCGACTGGCTCTCCAACGCCGACACGGCGTTTTTGGCCTATTACGAGCGCTACGCCGACGGGGCCTGGGGCGTCTGCTATCCCTTCTTCACCGAGGAGGGGACGCAGAGCGTCGCCAGCACCCTCCGGGAGGGCGGGGAGGTGTTCGCCGTGGAGGACGGCTACGGCGTGCTCAGCCCCAGCGCCGTGAACAGCCTGCCGGTGGGGGCGGACACGGTGGCCCTGACCGGGACGGACTATACCCTCCCGGTGGAGGACAAGGACTGCGCGCTCTACACCCTGGACGGGGCGTGGCTCCAGAGCCACCACGGCTGGCAGCAGACGGCGGTGGGGGGCAAGGGAGTCTGGTTCAACGCCGACTTCGCCAAGACCGCCACCCTGGCCGATGCGGCCGGGACGACGCGGTACGCCGTCCGCACCGTGCGCCAGCTGGACAACATCGACGACCCGATCTACGCCGGGGAGAACGTGACCTTTGACCAGGACCTGACCATCGACGGCGCGGCCTATGTGGGTGCGGTCTACGGCAAGGGGGCGGGGGACTGGACCGCCTTTACGACGCAGTACGCCAACGCCCCCTTCGTTGGGACCCTGGACGGCCACCGGGACAGGGGC
>CANRBW010000121.1 GCA_947628975.1 uncultured Oscillospiraceae bacterium
GTCCCCCTCCGGGTCGGTGGCGGCCAGACGGCCCATATAGGCCACGTTTTTGCAGGTCTCAAAGCTCTGGGCTTGGGCGATGGGGGCGCCGCCGGAGGCGTCGGCCGGTCCGGCCAGGGCCGCCGTGGCGGTCAGCGCCGCCGCCAGCGCCAGCGCGAGCAAAAGCCCAAGGGAACGTTTCATCATGGAAGTTGCCTCCTTTGTTTTTTCGCGGTGACCTTAGTTTGGTCTCCCGGCCCTGAAATATGCAAGACCGGCCCTCCGGCGGCATATGCTCCACCGGAGCCAAAGGAGGCGTTTTCCACCATGGACAATGAATTCTATTGCCGGGGCTTCGTGCCCAGCCAGAGCCCCGCCCCTCTCCCCTGCCCCTCCCCCGGTCCCGGCTGGTCCCGGCCGGGAGAGCTGAACTGGTCCGACCCCCTGCTGCGCCGGGTCTATCACGACTCCCGCGGCGCCTTCTGGCGGGCCGAGGGGGAGGGCTTCGCCCTGGCCTATCCCCTGAGCTGCCGCGCCCCCTTCCCCCTGCCCCCGCTGTTTTGCTTCGCCCAGGTCCGGTGCCTGGGGGACCGGGGCTGGTGGGTCTTCTCCTTCACCGGGGAGGGTCTGCCCCGCTTCGGCGCATAACCCGGCCCCGGTTGGCAAAGACTACCTCTATCTCAGGAAAGGAGGGAGCGGGCATGGCCGACCTCACCACCAAGGAGCTGGACGCCCTCAGCGACCAGCTCCACTACGAGCGTATGATGGTCAACAAGTACGACGCCGCCAGGCGGACCTGCCGGGATCAGAGTCTCACCGGCATCTACGACCAGTACGCCACCCAGCACCGCCAGAACTACAACGAGCTGCTCAACTATCTGAAGTAAGAAAGGATGGCCGCCATGGTTGACCAGGAACAGATGACCGACCTCATCTTCTCGGAGAAGAAGATGAGCGACAATTACAGTATCTGGGCCGGGGAGTGCACCAGCCCCAAGCTCCGGGACACCTTTCTGACCCTTCTGAACCGCAGCCACCGGGCCCAGACCGACCTGTTCGCCGCCGCCCAGCGCAAGGGGTGGTACAAGCAGGTCCCCCAGGCCCAGCCCGACTCGGTCCGGCAGGCGTACCGCCAGTTCGCCGCCCAGGCCCCCACCGCCCAGGCCCCTGTCTCCCAATCCCCCATCTCCCAGATCCCCATCTCCCACTCCTACTACTGATCCCCAAAACGAGCGAAGCACCGCGCCCGGCTCCCGCAGCCCGGCACGGTGCTTCGCTCTGTATGTGGGAAACCGGCCCTCACGGCCCCGGCCGCCCCCAGCCGCGCAGGTGCTCCACGATCCCGTAGAGCAGCCGGACGTCCTCCTGGGTCAGGCCGCTGATGTCCAGGGTGGCGGTCTGTCGCACCCCCAGCAGATAGTCGGTGGAGACCCGGAACATCTCCGCCAGCTCCACGATATACTGCGTGGACGGCACGGAGATCCCCATCTCCCACGCGTTCACGCTGGAGCGGGTGATGCCCAGCCGCTTGGCCAGCTCCGCCTGGGTCCAGCCCCGCTCCTCCCGCAACTGTCTGATCCTGGTGGCGGTCATGTGATCACACCCTTTGCCTGTATGGTAGAATAACCTGTCGGAGGTCCCCGCCACGCCGGAGGCCAGCCCCGCGCCCCAGCTCTACCAGTTCGGCCAGTCCATCACCTCCCCCTCCGGCAAGTTCGTCTTCACCCCTGTCTTCGAGGGCTTCGCCGCCTCTTTGTCGAACCAGATGGACGAGCACTATATTCTGCCTGAGGGCAAGAATCTCGACAAGGGCAACAACCCCTACAAAGCTGAGGATGGCAAGGTCATGATGTACTACTCCGCCACGGTGGAGTATGTGGGCGACTCCAAGGAGGACGAGACCTTCTCCTATGAGTTCAGGGTGAACTACGACGACGGCTACCTCTTTGAGGGCGGTATGTTCAGCAACTACTACGGCGAGGATCCCTCCTCCTGGGATCTGAACGCGACCTTTGTGCCGCTGAGCGGGGACGCCACCGTCCGGCACACCCGCTTCTGCGTGGAGGTGCCCGTCGCTTTGGAACAGGACACGGACAAGCAGACCCTGACCATCTTCACCATCGAGGGGGAGGACTTCCCCTTCCTGACCGACACCCAGGCCGCCGCCGCGGCGAAGGCCGACCGGGAGGCCGCTGAGGCGGCCCAGTGGGCGGAGAAAACGGCCCCGGCGGACGAGGCCCGGGCCGCCGCAGTCAAGGAGAAGCTCCAGGGCTCCTGGGAGTGGTCGGACTCCCATTACGTCACCGTAGGAAACAAAAGTGTTCTCGATACTACCGACTATGAATTAGTCTTTCAAGGGGACAGCTTTACAGGCTCGCTCACCATGTCGCTCACCGGCGGGTCTTTGCCCTTCTCCGGCACCTACACGGTGGGCAACGACTACCTCATCCTCAACTTCTCAAACAGCGACAAACCTATGTACTTCCCCTACACCTACGAAAACGGCGAGCTCTCTCTGGATTCGGATTTTGTGGGGAAATTCCCCCTGTCCTGACCCATCCCTCCCCCGTAAAGGGGGGCGGGAGCCCCCTTCCCGGCAAAGCGACCCCGGGCGACGGCGGTGCCGTCGCCCGGGGGTTTTTTGTCTGGGGGGCGGAAAACAAAAAGCTGGCATTTTCTCTCCTGTTGTGGTAATATAGTCCTGTATATCCTTAAGATGGGAGGTCATGACCCTGATGGAGTACATCAAGGCCGCTTTTTTGGGGCTTTTGCAGGGGATCACGGAGTTTTTGCCCGTGTCCAGCTCGGGGCACCTGTCCCTGTTCCAGAATTTCTTCAACGCCGAGGGCCCGGACAACCTCTTTAACGTCCTGCTCCACTTCGCCACCCTGCTGGCGGTGTGCGTTTTTTACCGCCGGGACATCGCGGCGATGGTGCTGGAGTTCTTCCGGGCCGTCCGGGACCTCTTCTCCGGGGGCAGCCGGGAAGAGAAGGTCCCCCCGGCCCGGCGGCTGGTGGCGATGATCGTCCTGGGCACCCTGCCCCTGGCGGTGGTGCTGCCGGTGAAGGGCGCGGTGGAGCGCCTGGGCGGCAGCACGCTGTTCATCGGCTGCGCCCTGCTGGTGACGGGGCTGATCCTCTTTGCCTCCGACCGCTTTTCCCCCGGCCGCAAGACCGAGAAGACCATGCGGGTGACCGACGCGCTGCTGGTGGGCTGCGCCCAGGCCCTGGCGGTGGTCCCCGGCCTGTCCCGCTCCGGCTCCACCATCTCCGCCGGGGTGGCGGTGGGGCTGGACCGCCCCTTCGCCGTGCGGTTCTCCTTCCTCCTCTCCCTCCCCGCGGTGCTGGGAGCCACCCTGCTGGAGCTGGTGGACGTGGTCCGGGGCGGCGTCCAGAGCGCCCTCTCCCTGCCCCAGCTCCTGCTGGGCATGGCGGTGGCCGCCGTGGCCGGGTATTTCGCCATCGGCTGGATCAAGCGCCTGGCCGACCGGGGCAGGTTCGGCGCTTTCGCCTACTACTGCTGGGCGGCGGGGCTGGCGACCATCGTGGCCACCCTCTGCGGCCTGGGCGCCTGAGGCCCGTCTACCTCGTGATTAGGAGCTGACACAAATGGCTAACACTCCACAAAAGAAAAAAGCCGCCTCCGGCGGAAAGCGGACCGGCTCCTCCGGCCGGTCGGGGGCCTCCGCCTCCTCCCGCCGCCGCTCTTCCCCGCCCAGCCGGCCCATCCGCCGGGAGGTGGGGGCGGTGGTGTGCCTCTTTCTGGCCCTGTTCTCCGCCCTGGGCTACTTCTCCCTGGACGGTGTCTTCATCACCTTTTTGTCCGACCTGTTCAAGGGCCTGGTGGGCTACGGGTACTGGCTGGCCCCTCCGGCCCTGCTGGTGGGGGCCTATGTGCTGGCCTTCCACCGGGGGCGGCCGGTGCGCCTGCGGCTGACCTGCGCCCTGCTCCTCCCCCTGGTCCTGGGCTCCCTGCTCCACCTCTTCCTGGTGGGGCGGGAGAGCTGGCAGGCCCTCTACCCCTGGAGCTGGTCCAGCTTCCCCGCCCTGTGGCGGGACGGCCTGGCCCTCCACTGCGGCGGCGTGCTGGGCGGCTTCCTCTGCCAGGCGCTGGCCTTCGTGTTCCACCCCATCGGGGCGGGGCTCCTGCTGGGACTGTCCGGCTTTCTGCTGGCCCTGTGCGCCTTCAACCGCTCGGTGGCGGACCTGGTGAACTGGTTCCGGGGCCGGGAGCATCTGGAGTACGAGGAGGAGCCGGAGCCTGAGCCGGCGCCGGAGCCGGTCCGGGAGACCAGAGCCCCCCGCCGCCGCGCCACGCCCCCCCTCTCCCCCGCAGAGGTGGACATCCCCCTGGACGGGGAGCCCGCCGGGGCGGCGGCCCCCAAGCTCCATGTGGAGCTGGAGACCCCGCCCAAGAAGAAGCGGGGGCTGTTCAGCCGGGACAGGGCGGTGCCCACCCCGGCGGAGTTCCTCCAGGGGGACGCCTCCCGCCCCGCCCCCAAGGAGGCCCCCGCCGTCCGGAGCGAGCCCCCCTTCTCCGTCCCCGACCCCGGCCCGGCTCCCGGCGTCACCCTGCCCGACTGGGACGGCGACCGGTCCCGCCCCGCCCCCGCTGACCCCCGCCCCGCCCCGGAGGCGGAGGACCGGCCGGAGCCGGCGGCGAACGCCTCGCCCGACCCGGCCCTGGCCAAGGTGACCGCCCAGGAGGCCGCCCAGGCCGCCGGGGAGGTCACCGCGGAGATCGCCGAGACCATGAGCCAGAGCCTCCCCACCGCCTATCAGTACCCCCCGGTCTCCCTGCTGGACCAGGACAGCGGCGTCTCCGACGACCAGGCCCTGGGGGAGCTCCAGCGCAACCAGGACCGCCTGGCCGACGCCATCCGCTCCTTCGGGGTGGAGGCCAACATCGTCAACGTGGTCCGGGGCCCCAGCGTCACCCGCTACGAGATGGAGCTGGACCAGGGGGTGAAGCTCAGCCGGGTCACCAACCTGGCCGACGACATCGCCCTGGCCCTGGGCGCCGAGGCCGTCCGCATCGCCCCCATCCCCGACAAGATCTCCACCGTGGGCATCGAGGTGCCCAATAAGCTGGTCTCCACCGTCCACATCCACGACGTGATCGACGACGCCGCCTTCCGCAACCACCCCTCCAAGGTGGCCTTCGCCGTGGGCAAGGACATCGGGGGCAACGCCATCGTGGGCAACATCGCCCGCCTGCCCCACCTGCTCATCGCCGGCACCACCGGCTCGGGCAAGTCGGTGTGCACCAACTCCCTGATCATCTCCCTGCTCTACAAGGCCACCCCGGACGAGGTCCGGCTGATCATGG
>CANRBW010000122.1 GCA_947628975.1 uncultured Oscillospiraceae bacterium
AAGCCGGCGTCGGTCTCCGCCACCGTGGGCACCCCCAGGGCCACCACCGGGATGCCCAGGGTCTCCCGGGTCAGGCCCCGGCGGTGGTTGCCCACCCCGGAGCCGGGGGCGATGCCGGTGTTGGAGAGTTGGACGGTGGCGCACAGCCGCTCCAGCTCCCTGGCGGCCAGAGCGTCCACCGCCACCACGCAGCCGGGCCTCACCGCGGCGGCCACCGCGGCGGCCACCTGGGCGCTCTCCACCCCGGTGGCGGCCAGCACGCCGGGGGTCAGGGCGGCCACCCGCCGGAAGGCGCCGAACTGGCCGGGGAGCTGGTCCACCAGGTGGCAGGTCACCAGCAGGTGGTCACAGCACAGCGGCCCCAGCCGGTCGGGGGTCATCTGCCGGTTGCCCAGACCCACCACCAGCACCGGCCCCTCCCGCGGCACCAGACGGCCCAGCTCCCCGGCCAACACCTGGGCCGAGCGGCGGAAGGCCGCGTCCTCCCGGCGGGCCACCGGGCCCAGGTCCACCGTCACATACCGCCCCACCGCCCGCCCCAGCCGCCGGGCCGCCCCCTGGGTGCGGATCTCCACCACCGTCACCGGGATCTCCTCCTCCAGCCGCTCCTCCCGGAAGACCCCCTCCGCCTCGGTCAGCTCGCCCACCGTCTCCACCGCCAGGTCTGTGCGGCCCTGTCCCACGCGCCCCATCCCCTTTCGGTGGTTTAGCATACCCAGGCGGCGGCGCTCTCCCCCTCTTTTGTGGGAAAATTTTTTGAAAAACACTTGCATTTTTTTGCGATGGATGCTAAAATGTATCTCTGCTATGATGTGATTTGGATTTTGCCCTCAGCTCGGCATAGGTCAGGAGGTGTTAGTATGCCCAATATCAAGTCCGCCAAGAAGCGCGTACTGGTCAACGAGGCCAAGGCCGCCCGCAACAAGGCCGCCCGTTCCGCCCTGCGTACCGACATCAAGCGCTTCGCCGCCGCCGTGGAGGCCGGTGACAAGGCCCAGGCCCAGAGCGCCTATACCGTGGCCGTCAAGGCCGTGGACAAGGCCGCCGCCAGCGGCCTCATCCACCGCAACAACGCGGCCCGGAAGAAGAGCGGCCTCACTTTGCGGCTCAACAAGCTGGAAGGCTGAGATCATGCGTAAAAAGGCCGTCTGCATGACAGCAGACGGTTTTTTTATGAGCGGGAGGGGAAAGCTGAATGGACAACGTGACCCTCATCGGTATGCCGGGGTCGGGGAAGAGCTCCATCGGCGTGGTGCTGGCCAAGGTGCTGGGCTTCGCCTTTCTGGACACCGACCTGCTGATCCAGGCCAGGCAGGGCGCGCTGCTCCAGGAACTGCTGAACGCCCACGGTCCGGAGGCCTTTCTGGACATGGAGCGGGACGCCATCCTCAGCGTGCGCTGTCACCGCTCGGTCCTCGCGCCGGGGGGCAGCTGCGTCCTGCGGGAGGCGTCCATGGCCCACCTGAAGGCGCTGGGGCCGCTGGTCTACCTCCAGGTGGACTACCCCACCCTGGAGCGGCGGGTCACCAACCTGGCCACCCGCGGCATCGCCTTCGCCCCCGGCCAGACCCTCCGGGACGTCTACGACCAGCGGGCCCCCCTCTACCGGCGCTGGGCGGACGTGACGGTGGACGTGGGCCATCTCCAGGGCCCCGCGGCCACGCTGGAGGCGGTCCGGGCCGCCGTGGCCGACCTGTGAGCCTCCCCTCTCCCCCGCGCCGTCCCGCTCCCTGACGGCGCGCCGTCCCCCGGCCAGGGAGCCAAACCATGAGAAGGAACGATAGTATGGACTTCAAGGAATTGGGCCTGTCCCCCGCCATTCTGACGGCGCTGGAGGCCCAGGGGTACCGGACGCCCACCCCCATCCAATCGGGCGCCATCCCCCCGGCCCTCGCCGGCCGGGACGTGCTGGGCATTGCCCAGACCGGCACAGGCAAGACCTGCGCCTTCGCCACCCCCATCCTCCAGCGGCTGGCCGCCGCCCCCCAGCGGGGGAAGCGGGTCATCCGCAGCCTCATCCTCACCCCCACCCGGGAGCTGGCCCTCCAGATCCAGGAGAGCTTTGAGCACTACGGGGTCCGGCTGCCCCTGCGCTCCACCGTCATCTTCGGCGGGGTGGGCCAACAGCCCCAGGTGGACCAGATCCAGCGGGGGGTGGACATCCTGGTGGCCACCCCCGGGCGGCTCCTGGACCTCCACGGCCAGGGGCTCCTGGACCTGTCCCACATCCAGATCTTCGTGCTGGACGAGGCGGACCGGATGCTGGACATGGGCTTTATCCACGACGTGCGCCGGGTCCTGAAGCTCCTGCCGGAGCGGAAGCAGACCCTGTTCTTCTCCGCCACCATGCCCCCGGAGGTCCAGTCCCTGGTGGACAGCCTCCTGCGCGACCCGGCCAAGGTGGCGGTCACCCCGGTGTCCTCCCCGGTGGAGGTCATCGACCAGTCCCTCTACTATGTGGATAAGCCCAACAAGTCCAAGCTCCTGGCCCACCTGGTCAGCCAGCCGGGGGTGAAGAACGCCCTGGTCTTCTCCCGGACCAAGCACGGGGCCAACAAGATCGCCTCCGACCTGGGCAAGGCGGGCATCTCCGCCGCCGCCATCCACGGCAACAAGTCCCAGACCGCCCGCATCCAGGCCCTCACCGACTTCAAGGCCGGGCGGATCAAGGTCCTGGCCGCCACCGACATCGCCGCCCGGGGCATCGACATCGAGGAGCTGAGCCACGTCTTCAACTACAACCTCCCCGACGTGGCGGAGACCTACGTCCACCGCATCGGCCGCACCGGCCGGGCCGGGCACGGGGGTGTGGCCATCTCCTTCTGCGACATCAGCGAGAAAGACGAGCTGCGCGCCATCGAAAAGCTCCTGGGCAAGCCCATCCCGGTGGTGGAGGACCACCCCTGGCCCATGCAGGACTTCCAGCCCCCCAAGCGGGACAAGAACGGCAAGATCATCAACCCGGAGGACGCCGAGGCCCGCCAGGCCGCCCGGGAGAGGAAGGCCCAGCGCCAGGAGACCGCCAAGGCTTCCAAGCCCGCCCCGGAAAAGCCTGCGGCCAAGCCTGCGCCGGTCAAGCCCGCCCCGGCGGAGGCCCCCTCCCCCGCCCGGAGCCGTCGGGCCGGCCGTCCCGCCGCCGACTCCCGCACCCCCGCCCAGAAGCGCCAGGCCGCCGGGTACAAGGCCAGCAAGACGGTGGAGGACGCCCTTCGGGCGGTGGCCCCCAAGTCCTCCTCCCAGTCGGAGCAGGACGCGGCCTTCGCCCGCTGGATGGCGGAGGAGCGGCGGATCCAGGCCCAGCGGGGCTACGGCGGCGCTCTGGACGGCGACACGGTCATGGACGCCACCGCCCGGCTCCTCTCCTCCGGCCGGTCCTCCCGGCGGGAGTCGCCCAGGCCCACCCGCTCGGCCCGGTCGGCCAAAGCGGCCTCCCCCGGGCCGGAGAGCCGCCCCGCCAAGTCCGGCGAGAAGGCGGCCCGGAGCGGCCAGCGCCAGGAGCCTAAGCCCCAGCGGCAGGACCGCCCCTCCCGGAAGCCGGAGGCCAAGCCCCCGGCGGAGGACCGCGCCCCCAAGGCCCCGGCCCGGAGCGCCCAAAAACCCGCCTCCAAGGCCCCGGCCCGCGCCGTCCCGGACGCCCCCAAGCAGGCCCAGCAGCCCGCGCCCCAGCGCCGGGGGCTCTTTGGCCGGAAGTCCGCCCAGGCCGACCTGGCCGCCCGAAAGGAGCAGATCCGCCAGCAGGCCCGGTCCCGCCGGGCCCACGGGGCCATGGAGACCCCCAAGTCCGGCTCCCAGCTGGACTCCACCGAGCACGCCAGCCTGATGAAGCCCTACTACCTCAACGACGACTGACCGATTCCCGCCCCCAAGGTGCAAGTCGCTCTTGCATTTTGGGGGATTTTTTACTATAATGAGTGGCGACATTCATTTGGGAGGGACCACCATGACCAATCAAGAGAAATCCATGGAGAAGATCGTCGCCCTGTGCAAGGGCCGGGGCTTTATTTTCGCCGGGAGCGAGATCTACGGCGGCCTGGCCAACACCTGGGACTACGGCCCCCTGGGCGTGGAGCTGAAGAACAACGTCAAGCGGGCATGGTGGCAGAAGTTCGTCCAGCAGAACCCCCACAACGTGGGCCTGGACGCGGCCATCCTGATGAACCCCCAGACCTGGGTGGCCAGCGGACACCTGGCGGGCTTTTCCGACCCCCTGATGGACTGCAAGGAGTGCAAGGAGCGCTTCCGGGCGGACAAGCTCATCGAGGACTGGTGCGCCGAGACCGGCTTCGCCCTGGAAAAGCCCATCGACGCCTTCTCCCAGGAGGAGATGAAGACCTTCGTGGAGGAGCACGCCATCCCCTGCCCCTCCTGCGGCAAGCACAACTTCACCGACATCCGCCAGTTCAACCTGATGTTCAAGACCTTCCAGGGGGTCACCGAGGACGCCAAGAACACCGTCTACCTCCGCCCCGAGACCGCCCAGGGCATCTTCACCAACTTCGTCAACGTCCAGCGCACCACCCGCCGGAAGCTGCCCTTCGGCATCGCCCAGATCGGCAAGTCCTTCCGCAACGAGATCACGCCGGGCAACTTCATCTTCCGGGTCCGGGAGTTCGAGCAGATGGAGCTGGAGTTCTTCTGCCAGCCGGGCACCGACCTGGAGTGGTTCGCCTACTGGCGGGAGTTCTGCCACAAGTGGCTCCTCTCCATCGGCCTGAAGGACGAAAACCTCCGCCTGCGGGACCACGACCCGGAGGAGCTGTGCTTCTACTCCAAGGCCACCACCGACTTTGAGTTCCTCTTCCCCTTCGGCTGGGGGGAGCTGTGGGGGGTGGCCGACCGCACCGACTACGACCTGACCCAGCACCAGAACACCTCCGGCAAGGACCTGACCTACTACGACCAGGAGAAGAACGAGCACTACATCCCCTACGTCATCGAGCCCTCCCTGGGGGTGGAGCGGACGGTGCTCTCCGTCCTCTGCGACGCCTACGACGAAGAGGTGGTGGGCCAGGACAAGAACGGCAAGGACGACGTGCGGGTGGTCCTGCGGCTCCACCCCGCCCTGGCCCCCTTCAAGTGCGCCATCCTGCCCCTGTCCAAGAAGGAAGTCCTCTCCGGCCCGGCCAAAAAGCTCTACGAGGAGCTCTCCGCCGACTTCATGGTGGACTACGACGACGCCGGCTCCATCGGCAAGCGCTACCGCCGCCAGGACGAGATCGGCACCCCCTTCTGCGTCACCGTGGACTTCGACACCGTGGGCGACGGGGACAAGGCCGGTGACAACGCCGTCCCCATC
>CANRBW010000123.1 GCA_947628975.1 uncultured Oscillospiraceae bacterium
GTCCTCCCCCACGCTCTGGGTGGGGATGTGGACCTGGCCGGGGCGGAGGATGTCGGCCCAGATCTCGTCGGAGATGACGAAGAGGTCGTGCTTCTGGAACAGGGCCATGGCCGCCTCCAGCTCGCCCCGCTCCCAGACCCGGCCGGAGGGGTTGTGGGGGGAGCAGAGGATGGCGGCGTGGAGCTTGTTTTGGACAATCCTGCGCTCCATATCCTCCAGGTCCATGCGCCACACCCCCCGGTCGTCCCGGACCAGCGGGGAGAGGACGGGGCGCCAGCCGTTGTCCTCCAGGGCGTGGGTGAAGCCGATGTAGGTGGGGGAGTGGAGCAGGACCTGGTCCCCCCGGGAGCACACCGCCCCCAGGGCGGACACCACGCCGCCCAGCACGCCGTTTTCGTAGCCGATGTGGCGGGGCTCCAGATCCGTGACCCCGTGGCGGCGGCTCTGCCAGTCCACGATGGCCTGAAAGTACTCCGGCCGGGGGTCGAAGTAGCCGAAGGAGGGGTGCTCCAGCCGACGGGCCATGGCCCCGATCACCTCCGGGCAGACCGGAAAGCTCATGTCCGCCACCCACATGGGGATCGGGTCGAACCCGTCCCCGGGCCGGGCCAGCAGGGGAGGGGCGTCCACCGCCAGGGCGTCCCGGCCCCGGCGGTCCAGGAGGGAGGTGAAGTCGTAGTCCATACAGATCTCCGCCTTTCTTCGCTCTTTTTTTCCACATATGGACAGTATACCCTCTTTTCGCCGCCGGCGCAAGGGAGCAAAAATTTACACATCGTTCAAGCAATCCCCCGGCCGGATGTGATACACTACATCCAATATCCTACCCGCGGCGGGATCCGCGCTCGGCGGATCCGATCAGGACCTGAAGGAGGTATCCCATGACGAAATATGAAAGCATCCAGCACTGCACCGAAAAGCTGGTGGCGCTCTGCCTGGCGAACGACGCGGTCAGCCCCGACCTGTTCCGGGAGTACGGGGTCAAGGCCGGTCTGCGCGACGAGAGCGGGGAGGGGGTCCTGACTGGGCTGACCAACATCTCCCAGGTCCTGGCCTTCGCCGTGGTGGACGGGAAGAAGGTCCCCTGCGACGGCAAGCTCACCTACCGGGGCTACGACGTGACCGACCTCATCCGGGGCAGCGCGGGGCGCCGCTTCACCTATGAGGAGACCGCCTACCTCCTCCTCACCGGCTGCCTGCCCAGCCAGGAGGACCTGCGGAGCTTCTGCGAGGCGCTGTCCCTGTCCAGGACCATGCCCACCAACTTCACCAGGGACGTGATCATGAAGGCCCCCAGCGGCGACGTGATGAACACCATGACCCGGAGCGTGCTGACCCTGGGCTCCTACGACCGGCGGGCCGACGATTTGAGCGTGGAGAACGTCCTGCGCCAGTGCATCGGGCTGATCAGCGTCTTCCCCATGCTGGCGGTGTACGGCCACCACGCCTACAACCACTATGAGCGGGGCGGGAGCATGTACATCCACCGGCCCGATCCGGAGCTTTCCACCGCGGAGAACTTTTTGCGGATGCTCCGGCCCGACATGGGCTACACCGATCTGGAGGCCCGGGTCCTGGACGTGGCGCTCCTCCTGCACGCGGAGCACGGCGGCGGCAACAACTCCACCTTCACCACCCGGGTGGTCACCTCCTCCGGCTCGGACACCTACTCGGCCATGGCCGCGGCCCTCTGCTCCCTGAAGGGGAAGCGCCACGGCGGGGCCAACCTGATGGTCATGGAGATGATGGCGGACATCCGCGCCCACGTCCGGGACTGGACCGACGAGGAGGAGGTCACCGCCTATCTGGACAAGATCCTGAACAAAGAGGCCTTCGACCGCAAGGGCCTGATCTACGGCATGGGCCACGCGGTCTACTCCCTGTCCGACCCCAGAGAGGTCATCTTCAAGGGCTTTGTGGAGAAGCTGGCGGCGGAGAAGGGGAAGGAGAGGGAGCTGGCCCTCTACAACAACGTGGAGCGGGCCGCCCCCAAGCTGATCGCCAGGGAGAGGAAGATCTTCAAGGGGGTCAGCCCCAACGTGGACTTTTACAGCGGCTTTGTCTACCAGATGCTGGGCATCCCGGTGGAGCTCTACACTCCCCTGTTCGCCATCGCCAGGGTGGCCGGGTGGAGCGCCCACCGCATGGAGGAGCTGATCTCGGCCAACAAGATCATCCGCCCCGCCTACAAGAGCCTGGCCACCCCCAGGGAGTACCGCCCCATCCAGGAGCGGGAATGACGCCCTACCGCCTGCCCCGCCAGGGGCGGGACCCTCTTGCGCTCCGGGGCGGGATTTGGTAAAATAGGGCGAGAACGCCGCCCCGGCGGACGGAAAGGGGAGGAGAGACGTGTACTACATCGGCGTGGACCTGGGCACCTCCGCGGTGAAACTGCTGTTGATGGACCAGACCGGGCGCATCCACAACCAGCTCTCCAGGGAGTACCCCCTGGAGTTTCCCCGTCCGGGCTGGAGCCAGCAGGACCCGGAGGACTGGAAGCGGGCGGTGCTGGAGGGGATCCCCGCCCTGCTGCGGGACTTCCCGGCGGACCGGGTGGCCGGGATCGGCGTGGCCGGACAGATGCACGGCCTGGTGGCCCTGGACCGGGAGGACCGGGTGGTCCGCCCCGCCATCCTGTGGAACGACGGCCGCACCGCCCGCCAGGTGGACTACCTGAACCACACCGTGGGGCGGGAGCGGCTCTCCCGCTGTACCGGCAACATCGCCTTCGCCGGCTTCACCGCCCCCAAGCTGCTCTGGATGCGGGAAAACGAGCCGGAGAACTTCGGGCGGATCGCCAAGATCATGCTGCCCAAGGACTACATCAACTACATCCTCACCGGCGTTCACGCCACCGACTACTCCGACGCCAGCGGCACCCTGCTGTTGGACGTGGAGCGGCGGCGCTGGTCGGAGGAGATGCTGGAGCTGTGCGGCGTCCGGCCCCAGTGGATGCCCCAGCTCTTTGAGAGCTGGCAGTGCGTGGGCACGCTGAGGCCCGACGTGGCCCGGACCCTGGGCCTGCCCGCGGAGGTGCGGGTCTGCGCCGGGGCGGGGGACAACGCCGCCGCGGCGGTGGGCACCGGCACGGTGGGGGACGGGGCCTGCAACATCTCCCTGGGCACCTCCGGCACCGTGTTCATCGCCAGCGACAGGTTCGGCGTGGACCCCCACAACGCCCTCCACACCTTCGCCCACGCCGACGGGCGCTACCACCTCATGGGCTGTATGCTCTGCGCGGCCAGCTGCAACAAGTGGCTGATGGAGGACGTCCTCCGCGCCGGGGACTACGACGCCGAGCAGGCCGCCATCTCCCCCGACGCCCTGGGCCGGGGGCGGGTCTACTTCCTGCCCTACCTCATGGGCGAGCGCAGCCCCATCAACGACACCGACGCCCGGGGCGCCCTTGTGGGCATGAGCATGGACACCGGCCGGGCCGACCTGGTCCAGGCGGTGCTGGAGGGGGTGGCCTTCGCCATCCGGGACAACGTGGAGGTGGCCAGGGCCCTGGGCCTGGACATCCGCCGGAGCACCCTCTGCGGCGGCGGGGCCAAGAGCCCGCTGTGGCGGACCATCCTGGCCAACGTCCTGGACATGGAGCTGGACCTGCCCGCCAGCGAGCAGGGGCCGGGCATGGGCGGGGCCATGCTGGCCATGGTGGCCTGCGGCGCCTTCCCCGACGTGGCGGCGGCCTGCCGGGCGCTGGTGCGGGTGGACCGGACGGTGACCCCCCAGGCGGAGCTGGTGGACCGCTACCAGGCCGCCTACCGCCGCTTCCGGTTGCTCTATCCCGCCCTGCGGGAGGTATTCCCCCAACTGGCCGGGGCGGAGCGGGAGTGAGACCCCGCCGCCCGGAGGGGCGGCGTCAAACTGAGAGAAAATTCGAAGGAGGCACACGAAGATGATGACAAACATTCCCCAGGTCAAGCCGGCTCTGATCGCCGTCAGCCGGGACTGCTTCCCCATTGCCCTTTCCGAGCGGCGGAGGCAGAACATCGTGGCGGCCTATCCGGGCGAGCTCTACCAGTGCCCGATCACCGTGGAGAGCGAGACCGACGCCCAGCGGGCGGTGGAGGACGTGAAGGCCCACGGGTGCAACGCCCTGGTGGTCTTTCTGGGCAACTTCGGCCCGGAGACGCCGGAGACCCTGATCGCCAAGCTGTTCCGCTACGACGGGCCCACCATGTACATCGCCGCCGCCGAGGGGGACGGGGACCTGATCAACGGCCGGGGCGACGCCTACTGCGGGATGCTCAACTGCTCCTACAACCTGGGGATGCGCCACCTGCCCGCCTACATCCCCGAATACCCCGTGGGCACGGCGGAGGAGTGCGCGGGGATGATCGCCCAGTTCGTGCCCATCGCCAGGGCGGTCATCGGGGTGAAGAACCTGAAGATCATCACCTTCGGCCCCCGGCCCCAGGACTTCTTCGCCTGCAACGCCCCCATCAAGGGCCTCTACGACCTGGGGGTGGAGATCGAGGAGAACTCCGAGCTGGACCTGCTGGTGAGCTACAAGGCCCACGCCGGCGACCCCCGTATCCCGGAGGTCTGCGCCGAGATGCGCGCCGAGATGGGGGAGGGGCGGTTCTACGAGGACCTGCTGGAGCGGATGGCCCAGTTCGAGCTGACCCTGCTGGACTGGGCGGAACAGCACAAGGGCGCCCGCCGGTATGTGGCCTTCGCGGACAAGTGCTGGCCCGCCTTCCCCAGTCAGTTCGGCTTTGAGCCGTGCTACGTCAACTCCCGCCTGGCCGCCAGGGGCATCCCCGTGGCCTGCGAGGTGGACATCTACGGCGCGCTGAGCGAGTACATCGGCGCCTGCGTCTCCGCCGACGCGGTGACCCTGCTGGACATCAACAACTCCGTTCCCGCCTCCCTGTGGGAGGAGAAGATCCGGGGGAAGTTCGACTACGCCCTCACCGACACCTTCATGGGCTTCCACTGCGGCAACACCCCCAGCTGTAAGATGTGCGCCGACCGGGCGGTGAAGTATCAGCTCATCCAGAACCGTCTGCTGGAAAACGGCGGCGAGCCCGACTTCACCCGCGGCACCCTGGAAGGGGACATCGCCCCCGGCGACATCACCTTCTACCGCCTCCAGTGCGACAGCGAGGGGCGTCTGCGCTCCTACATCGCCCAGGGGGAGATCCTGCCCGTGGCCACCGGCTCCTTCGGGGGCATCGGCGTCTTCGCCATCCACGAGATGGGCCGGTTCTACCGCCATGTGCTCATCCAGAAGCGCTACC
>CANRBW010000124.1 GCA_947628975.1 uncultured Oscillospiraceae bacterium
GCTGTCGCACAGGTCGCTCATAAAGGTGTCGAAGGCGTCGGACCGCATCCCGGTGACCCCCTCGGAGCCGATCTCCTCCTTGTCGGCCAGCATACACACCGCCGTCCTGGCCGGGACCTCCTCCAACTCCAGCAGGGCGGCCAGGGCCGCGTAGGCGCAGACCCGGTCGTCGTGGCCGTAGGCGCCGATCAGGGAGCGGTCGAAGCCCAGGTCGCTGGCCCGGAAGGCGGGCACGGCCTCCAGCTCGGCGGAGAGGAAGTCCTCCTCCACCACGCCGTATTTCTCGTAGAGGAGGTCCAGCACGGCCAGGCGCACCCGGTCGGACCCCTCGTCGTCCTTGAAGGGGCGGCTGCCCACCAGGATGTTCAGGCTCTCGGCGGGGATGGCCTCCCCCAGGGGCTTCTTGCTCTGGTCGGCGGCCAGGTGGGGGAGCAGGTCGTCCACGGTGAACACCGGGTCCCCCACGCCCCCGCCGATGGACACGGCGACGCTGCCGCCGTTTTTCAGGGTCACCGTCCCGTGGAGCTCCAGGGGGATGGTCACCCACTGGTACTTCCGCAGGCCGCCGTAGTAGTGGGTCTTGAAGAAGGCCAGCTCCGCCTCCTCATAGAGGGGGTTGGGCTTCAGGTCCAGCCGGGGAGAGTCGATGTGGGCGGCGGCGATGTTGGCGCCGCGGGTCAGGGGAGAGGAGCCGATCACCGCCAGGATCACCGCCTTGCCCCGGTTCACCCGGTAGACCCTGGAGCCGGCCTTCAGGCTCATCCCCCGGACGTAGGGGACAAAGCCCTTCTCCTTGGCCAGCTCCACCGCCGCGGCCACGCACTCCCGCTCGGTCTTGGCCGCGTCCAGAAAACGCTTGTAGCCCTCGCAGTAGGTGTGCATGGCGATCTCGTCTTGCATACTCAGGCGGTCGTAGCCGTTCTTGGGGGTGTACATCAGCGCCTCCCGGCGGAGCTGCCCGGCGGTCTTTTCGGGGTCGGCCATGGGGATCCCTCCTTTGTAAGTTAACATAATTTATCCGCAAACAGGCGGGCGACCTCCCGGCGCAATTCTTCGGGGGTCTTGGTCCCGTCGTTGACGATGGCGTGGTCACAGTGGTTGACATAATACTCATCCGGCTTCTGGGCGGCCATCCGGGCCCTGGCCCGGTCGGCGTCCAGGCCGTCCCTGGCCATGATCCGCGCCAGGCGCAGGTCCCAGGGGGCGGTGACCGCCACGGTCACGTCGCACAGCGCCCCCAGGCCGGACTCCAGCAGGGCGACGGCGTCCAGGGCCACCCCCGGCGCCCCCGTCCCGCGGGCCTGTTGGAGGCGGTCCACACAGGCGGCGACCACATGGCGGTGGGCGACGGCGTTCAGGTCGGCCAGGGCCTGGGGATCGGCGAAGACCAGGCCGCCCAGGGCCCGGCGGTCCACGCCGCCCTGACTATTTAGGATACTCCTTCCGAAGCGGTCTGTCAACTCCGCCCGCAGCCGGGGGGACTCCTCCAGCAGACGGTGATAGAGCGCGTCGCAGTCCACCCGGACGCAGCCCAGCTCCCCCAGGGCCTGGAGCACGGTGGTCTTGCCCGCCCCGGTGGGGCCGGTGACCCCGACGGTCAGCATCCCGCGCCGTCGGCCAGGGCCGCCTCTACGGCGTCCTCGGTCGCCGCCATGGCCTGAAGGGTCATGTCCAGCAACTTGTCCAGCTCCCAGCCCAGCCGCTCCGCCCCCTGGGCGATCACCTCCCGGGAGCACCCGGCGGCGAATTTTTTGTCCTTGTACTTCTTCTTCAGGCTCTTGAGCTCCATGTCCTTGGTGGACTTGCTGGGGCGCATCAGGGCCGCCGCGCCGATGAGGCCGGTGAGCTCGTCGGTGGCGAAGAGGACCTTCTCCATCTCCAGCTCCGGCGCGTCCTCCACGCCGGTGAGGCCGTAGCCGTGGCAGGCCACGGCGTGGATCAGCTCCGGGGTGTACCCCGCCTGGGCCAGGAGCTCCTTGGCCTTGACGCAGTGCTCCTCCGGCCAGCGCTCGAAGTCCACGTCGTGGAGCAGGCCCACCTGAGTCCAGAAGTCCTTCTCCTCCCCGTGGCCCAGAGCCTCGGCGTACCAGCCCATGACGGCGGCCACCGTCTGGGCGTGGCGGCGGTGGAAGGGCTCGGCGTTGAGGGAGTAGACCAGGTCCTTAGATTGCTCCAGGGTCTTGCCTGTGGTTAACATAATTCATGCCTCCTATTCGGTCGTTCGGTCTGTGTTGCGCTGGCCCCGGCGGGGTCAGAGGTCGATGATGTGAAAGCCCGCGGCCTTGTTCAGCCGGTTGGTCACCGCCAGGCCCAGGCCGCCGTCGGCGGGGGACTGGGCGTAGATGGCGGTCACGTCCTGGCTGTCGAACCACCGCAGGGCCTCGAAGAGCCGCCGGGCCTGTTCGGGCAGGTCCCCGGCGGGGCCCAGAGAGCGGAGGGGGCAGCGGGGGAAGAGGTTGACATAATTTTCAAAGCAGATGACCCCCACGCCGGGGGCCAGGTGCCGGGCGATGTACCGGGCGGTGTCGGCCGGGTCGCCCCGCACAACGGTCACCGGCGCCTTGGGGGCGTAGTGGCGGTACTTCATGCCGGGGGCGCGGGGCTTTTCGTCAGTTGACATAAGTCTGACGACCGCCTCGTCCACCTCCACCGGGCCCAGCACCTCCCGCAGGGCCTCCAGGGTTACCCCGCCGGGGCGGAGGAGCCGGGGCGGGGAGACGGTCAGGTCCAGGATGGTGGACTCCACCCCCACAGCGCAGGGCCCGCCGTCCACCACCGCGTCGATCTTCCCCGCCATATCCTCCCACACCGCCTGGGCGGTGGTGGGGCTGGGCCGGCCGGAGGTGTTGGCGGAGGGGGCGGCCACGGGAAGTTGACATAATTCCAGAATGGCCAGGGCCACCGGGTGGTCCGGGCACCGCATCCCCACCGTGTCCAGCCCCGCCGTCACCGCGTCAGGGACCAGGGGCCGCCGGGGGAGGATTATGGTGAGGGGGCCGGGCCAGAACCGCCGGGCCAGGTCATAGGCCGCCGCCGGGATGGGGTGGCAGTAGCGCGCCAGGTGGTCGGGGCCGGGGACGTGGAGGATGAGGGGGTTATCCTGGGGGCGGCCCTTGGCGGCGAAGATGCCGTCCACCGCCGCCGGGTCCAGGCCGTTGGCCCCCAGGCCGTAGACCGTCTCGGTGGGGAAGGCCACCAGCCCCCCCTGGGCCAGAAGCCGGGCGGCCTGGGGGGCGTCCTGGGCGGTCAGCCGCAGGGTGGCGCGGGGCTCAGTCATAGATCCCAACCTCCACGCCCCCCAGCTCGATGGTGGCCTCCGGGGGGAAGCCCGCCTTCTGGAGGTAGTATTTCACCGTCATGATGCCGTACTTGGGGTTGCGGTTGTCCTCCTCCCCCAGCAGGTCGATGTCGATGTAGTCCGGCCCGGAGCCCAGCAGACAGCCGTCGTCCTCCAGCAGACCGGCCAGGTCGTCCCGGACCTGGTCCAGGGTGGCCCCGGCGGGCAGGGCGGGGAAGTGGATGAGCAATTCCATAAGCGAACCTCCTTGGGTCTGGTTTTCCGAACGGGTCAGGGCTGGGACCGCTCCCGGAGCCGCCGGGCCTGGTCGTCCGCCCGGAGGGCGTTCACGATCTCGTCCAGGTCGCCGTCCATCACCTCCAACAGCCGGTGGAGGGTCAGGCCGATCCGGTGGTCGGTGAGGCGGCCCTGGGGGAAGTTGTAGGTGCGGACCCGCTCGTTGCGCATCCCGCTGCCCACCTGACTGCGCCGGGCCTGGGCGATGGCGTCGTTCTGCTGGGACTGGGCGATGTCGTAGAGCTTGGAGCGGAGCATGAGCATGGCCTTGTCCCGGTTCTGGAACTGGCTGCGCTCCTGCTGGCACTCCACCACGATGCCGGTGGGCTTGTGGATGAGGCGCACGGCGGAGGAGGTCTTGTTCACGTGCTGGCCCCCCGCCCCGGAGGAGCGGAAGACCTGCATCTCCACGTCGGCCGGGTCGATCTCCACCGCCACCTCGTCCACCTCCGGCAGGACCGCCACGGTGACGGTGGAGGTGTGGACCCGGCCGCCGGACTCGGTCTCCGGGACCCGCTGGACCCGGTGGACGCCGCTCTCGAACTTCAGGTGGGCGTAGACCCCCTGGCCCTGGACCAGGAAGACGATCTCCTTGGCGCCGCCCAGCTCGGTCTCGTTGGCGCTCATCACCTCCACGCTCCAGCCCTTGGACTGGGCGTACATGGCGTACATCCGGAAGAGGGAGTGGGCGAACAGGGCGGACTCCTCTCCCCCCACCCCGGCCCGGATCTCCACCATCACACTCTTGTCGTCGTCCGGGTCCCGGGGGAGGAGGAGGACCCGGATCCGGGCCTCCAGCTCCGGGATGGCCTCCAGGGCGGCCTGGTACTCCTCCTGGGCCATCTCCCGCAGCTCGGGGTCGGCCAGCAGGGCCTTGGCCTCCTCCAAACTCTGCCGGGTCTTTTGGAGACGGCGGTACGCCGTCACCACCTCCTCCAGCTCCCGCTGTTCCTTGTTGAGCCGGGCCACCAGGTCCGGGTCGGCGTAGGTCTCCGGCGCGCCCAGCCGCGCTTCGATGTGGGCGTAGCGCCGCTCCAGGTCCCTCAGCTTTTCCTCCATGGCGCTCCCTCCCTTACCGGTCCAGCAGGAAGGACTTGACCAGCCCCACCGGCTCCCGGAGATAGTTGTAGAGCCGGTGCCAGAAGTGGTCGGACGGGGCGGCCAGGGTCTCCGCCCGGTAGCCGAAGCGGGCGGCCAGGAGCCGACAGCGGGCCAGGTGGAAGTCGTTGGACACCAGGACCACCCCGTCTTCCACGTCGTACCCCGCCTGGGCCAGGACCGCCTTGCTGTTGACCAGGTTCTCCTTGGTGTTGTGGGACCGGTCCTCCTTCAGGATGGTCCCGGCAAAGCCGTTTTCCCGCAGGAAGCGCTCCATGCCGTTGGCCTCGCTGTCCGGCTCGTCGGGGCCCTGGCCGCCGGAGACCACCACCAGCGTGTCCGGGTGCGTTTCCAGATAGGTCAGGGCGGTCTCCAGCCGGCGGTGGAGAAAGAGGGAGGGGCCCTCCGGCTTCAGC
>CANRBW010000125.1 GCA_947628975.1 uncultured Oscillospiraceae bacterium
GCACGCCGTCGTAGCCGAAGAACTTGCGCAGCTCCAGGTTGCACCAGTGGTACATGGGGTTGCCGATGGCCATTTGCAACGCCTGGGCGAACTTCTCCAACCGCTCCTTGCCCGGCTTGTGGCCGGTGATGTACTCCTCGTCGATGCCGTGGGAGCGCATGACCCGCCACTTGTAGTGGTCGCCGAAGAAGGTGCCGTCCGGGTTCTCGCCCCCCAGCCAGACCTGGCACAGGTCCTCGAACTTGCGGTTTTCGTAGATCTCCCGGGGCGGGATGTGGCAGTGGTAGTCGCAAAGGGGCATCTTCTCGGCGTAGTCGTGGAACAGGTGCTTGGCGGTCTCGGTCTCCAGAAGGAAGTCCTTGTCCATAAACGGTTTCATAGGGAAGCTCCTCTCCATAATTTCTCGGTCGGGAAAAGATACCACCATGATACCACATCCGCGCCAGCGGCGTGGTATACTATGCCATCCCTCGCGGTTCCCGGCGAAGCCGGGGGCAACGGCGGCATCCATGTGGTATAACATCCACTCTTTGGATATTATACCATCCGGCCGGGGAAAGCGCAAGAGGCACCTTGTCCATTTTACCCAAATTTTCCCCGGCTCCCCCCGGAAACACCGGGCAAAAAAACGGAGAAGCGGCTCCGGGGCGGCAAATTGACAGCCGGGGAGGTGGGGGACTATAATGGAGACGCCCGCCGGGGGCCGCCGCGAAGCGGCCCGGCCGGCGCGGAGGCGGGCAGGGGAGAGTGGGTCGGGATGGGAAAGAGAGAGACCGTGCTTCGGACGGGGAAGAAGCTGTTGGGGCTCCTGCCCCGGCGGCAGAGGCCGCGCTTTGTTCTGATCGCGCTGCTGCTGGGGGCGTCGGCCGCCTTCAGCCAGGTCACGCCGCTGGCGGTGGGCTACCTCACTGACCGGGTCCTCCGGGCCCCGGACGACGCCTTCCTCTCGGCCCTCCCCGCCCTGGCGGCCATCCTGGCGGCCGCCGTGATCGGGGAGGGGATCAAGGTCGCCCGCCGCCTGCTGGTGGAGGACGCCGCCACCCAGACCGAGAAGAACGCCCGACAGCGGGCCGCGGCCTCCCTGCTCCGGGCCCCGCTGGCCTACTTCCGGGGCCATATGACCGGCAACATCCAGGGGCGGCTGAACCGCGGGCTGGAGGGGGCGACGCGGCTGGTGAAGCTGACCCTCATGGACCTGGCCCCCGCCGTGGTCACCGGCCTGGCCGCCATCGTGACCATCTTTGTCCGTCTGCCGGCGGCGGTGGCCTGCCTGGTGATCCTGGTGATCCCGGTGGGGATCCTGCTGGTCCTGCGGCAGATCGCCACCCAGCGGGGGATCCGGGTGGAGCTGATGGAGAAAAAGGCCGACCTGGACGGGACCATGGTGGAGCTGTTGGGCGGCATCGAGACCATCCGCGCCCTGGACGGCGCCCAGGCGGAGGAGGAGCGTCTGCTGGTCCGGGCCGAGCGCCTGCGGCAGAAGGAGATGCGCCACCACCGGGCCATGGCGGGCTACGACTGCCTGAAATTTCTCAACGAGGCGGTGTTCAGCGTTCTGACCATCGGCCTGTCCGTCCTGCTGGCCTCCCGGGGGAGGATCTCCGCCGGGGCGGTGCTCACCGCCTACCTCTGCTTCACCCAGCTCACCGGGCCCCTGCGGGAACTGCACCGCATCCTGGACGAGTACGCCGAGTGCGCGGTGCTGGCGGAGGACTACTTCCGGCTGCTGGAGCTGCCAGTGGACTTCTCCTACCGGGACCCCGCCCCGGCCGCCCAGCCCGCGGAGGGGGCCGCCCAGGGGGAGATCCGGGTCCGGGACCTGCGCTTCGCCTACCCGGAAAAGCCGGAGCGGGCGGTGCTGAAGGACCTGAACTTCACCATCCCCGCCGGGACGCTGGTGGGCATCGCGGGGCCCAGCGGCTGTGGCAAGTCCTCCCTAATCAAGGTGCTGGACAAACTGGAGCCGGCCCAGGGGACGGTCCGCCTGGGCGGGGAGGACCTGGCCGCCCTCTCCCGCCGGGAGCTGGCCGAGCGGGTCGCCCTGGTGCCCCAGACGCCGTTTTTGGTGGCGGACACCGTCTTCCGCAACATCTGCTACGGGGCGCGCCGGGAGGTCACCCAGGCGGAGGTGGAGGAGGCGGCCCGGCGGGCCAACATCGCCCAGGACATCGAGGGGCTGCCGGGGCGGTATCAGTTCCAGCTGTCGGAGGGGGGACGCAACCTCTCCGGCGGCCAGCGCCAGCGGATCGCCCTGGCCCGGATCTTTTTGCGCAAGCCCCGCGTGCTGATCCTGGACGAGGCCACCGCCGCCCTGGACAACACCTCGGAGCGGTGGGTCCAGCGGGAGATCGAGCGGCTGAAGGAGGAGACGGGGATGACCGTCCTGGCCATCGCCCACCGGCTGTCCACCCTGCGGGACTGCGACGAGATCCTGGTGATGGACCACGGGGAGATCGTCCAGCGGGGGACCTACGCGGAGCTGGAGCGGGCCCCCGGCCTCTTCCGGGAAATGGCCCACGGCGCCCCGGCGGAGGAGGGGTGAGGCGCAAGGGACGCGCAGGGGACGCAAAAAGCCGGGGCAAGCATTCGCTTGCCCCGGCTTGGCGCAGAAGGAGAGATTTGAACTCTCGCGCGGCTCAACACCGCCTACTCCCTTAGCAGGGGAGCCCCTTCGGCCACTTGGGTACTTCTGCGTGGCGAAGAAAACACACGGAAAACGGGATCTGGCGGAGAGGGTGGGATTCGAACCCACGGCTCTTTCGAGTCACCGGTTTTCAAGACCGGCTCCTTAAACCACTCGGACACCTCTCCAAGTAGGCCGACCAGATGCAACAAGTATTCTAGCATACCTCCGCCGAATTGTCAAGGCGGAACTTTTGACCGGCGTGCCCCGGCCTTTTGGGGCGTCTCGCCGCGGGGCCGGGCCGGGCCCCGGCTCACTCCGGGGCGGGGGGAGGGCCCTCCGCCGGGCCGGCCAGCAGCCGGGCCATGTCGGCGGGGAGGGGCTGGGTGAAGGCCAGGCGCGCGGCGGTGACGGGGTGGAGGAAGGAGAGGTGATAGGCGTGGAGGGCGGGGCGGGAGAGGAGCGCCCGGTCCTCCGCGCCGTAGAGGAAGTCCCCCACCAGAGGGTGGCCCAGGTGGGCCAGGTGGACCCGGATCTGGTGGGTCCGGCCGGTGTCCAGCACCAGGCGGACCAGGGCGTAGGGCCCGTGGAGGGACAGGGTCTCGTAGTGGGTCACCGCCCGCAGGCCCAGGGGGTGGACCTGGTGGGCGATGGCGGAGGCGGGGTCTTTGCGGATGGGGGCGTCCACCGTGCCCGCGGGGGGCGTGGGCGCGCCCAGGGTCAGGGCCAGATAGGCCCGGCGGAAGCCGGGGGTGTGGAGCTGGTTTTTCAGGGCGGTCTGGGCGCTGGGGTGCTTGGCCGCCACCATCAGCCCGGTGGTGCCCCGGTCCAGGCGGTGGACGGGGTGGAACAGCGTCCCGGCCTGGCCGGTCTGGGCGTAGTGCCAGAGCAGGAAGTTCCCCAGGGTGTCGGTCTGCTCCGGCACCACGGGGTGGACCAGCACCCCCGCCTGTTTGTTGAGGACCACCAGGTGGTCGTCCTCAAAGACCAGGTCCAGCGGGCCGGGGGCGGGGAGGAGCCCCGGCTGCCTGGCGGGGTCGTCCACCGCCACGTCCAGCACCTGGCCGGGGGAGACGAGGGCGCTCACGAAGGCCCTCTGCCCGTCCAGCAGGATGCCGTCGGGGAGCCACTTGATCCGGCGGAGGACACTGCCGGTGAGGCCCAGGCTCTGGCGCAGGACCGCGTCCACCCGCATCCCGGCCTGGTCGGGGGTGACGGTACAGGTCAGACGGCGGCTCACCGGGGCGCCAGCAGGAAGGCCCGGCGGCCGGGGAGCTGGGCCTCCTGGGGGAAGGCCTCCCCGGTGAGCAGGTCCACGGCGGGGAAGGGGAGGGAGAGGGGCTGGGGGGCGTCGTCCCGGTTGGCGGCGGCGACGATCGTCTCCCGCCCCCAGGTCCGGGCGAAGGCCAGTAGGCCGCCCTGGGCGGCCAGGTAGGAGATGTCCCCCCGGCGGAGGACTTGCCGCTTTTTCCGCAGCTGGCCCAGCTTGGCCACGAAGGCCACCAGGTCGGCGTCCTCCCCGCCCCAGGGGTAGGTCCCCCGGTTGAAGGGGTCTTCAAAGCCGGCCATGCCCGCCTCGTCCCCGTAGTACACCGTAGGCGCGCCGGGGAAGGCGAAGAGCAGGACGTAGCCCAGCCGCAGCCGCTCCAGACCACGGGCGCGCTCCTGGGGGGTCATGACGTACGCCGCCCGCTGGTCCTTGGACCAGTCGTCCCGGTGGTCGTGGCCCACCCCCAGGAAGGTGAGGACGCGCAGGGTGTCGTGGGTGCCCAGGGAGTTCATGGCGTTGTAGAAGGCGAAGGGGGGGTAGTGGTCCCGTAGGGTCTCCATCTCCTCCCGGAAGTTCTGGGCGTCGCCCCCCAGCAGGTAGGAGATCAGGGCGCTGCGGAGGGGGTAGTTCATCAGCCCGTCGCAGTGGCCGCCCCAGATGTGGTGGCGGCGCACGTCGTAGGCCATCTTGATGGAGCCGTCCTCCCACACCTCGCCGATGATCACCGCGTCGGGCTTTTCCGCCCTGGCGGCCTGGTGGATGGCGTGGACCATGTGGTCGGGCAGCTCGTCGGCTACGTCCAGCCGCCAGCCGTCCGCTCCCCGGCGCAGCCAGGTGCGGATGATGCCGTTCTCCCCGCAGATGTACTCCAGGAACCGGGGGTTTTCCTTGTTGAAGTCGGGCAGGGTGTGGAAGCCCCACCAGGACTTGTACCGGTCCGGCCACCGCTCCCACAAAAACCAGTCGTGATAGGGGGAGTTGGGGTCCCGGGCCGCGCCGCCCTCGCCGTAGACGCCGGTGGCGTTGAAGTACCGGCTGGCCCAGCCCACATGGTTGAACACCCCGTCCAGGATGACGCGGATGCCCCGCTTGTGGGCGGCCCGGCATAGCCGCTCAAAGTCCTCCAGCGTGCCCAGCATGGGGTCGATCTTCTCGTAGTCCGCCGT
>CANRBW010000126.1 GCA_947628975.1 uncultured Oscillospiraceae bacterium
ATGTCCCGGGTGATCTCCTCGGGGCCCAGCTTGGTGTCCCGGGACTCGGTCTCATACTCCTCGATGTGGATGGAGGTGAACACGTCGTCTTTCACCATCCGCTCGTTGAGGAGGATGGCGTCCTCGTAGTTGTAGCCTTCCCAGGTCATAAAGCCCATGAGGATGTTCTTGCCCAGGGCGATCTCGCCGTTGCTGGTGGAGGGGCCGTCGGCGATGACCTCCCCGGCCTCCACCCGCTGGCCCACCTTCACGATGGGGCGCTGGTTGACGCAGGTGGAGTGGTTGCTCCGGGCGAACTTGGTGAGCTTGCGCTCCACCGTCTCCCCGTCGTCCCGCTTGATGACGATGCGGTCGGCGGAGACCTGGGTGACCACGCCGGGGGCCTTGGCGATGACCGCCACCTCGGAGTCCACGCAGTTCTTGTGCTCCTGGCCGGTGGCCACGATGGGGGCCTCGGTGGTGAGCAGGGGCACCGCCTGGCGCTGCATATTGGCGCCCATCAGGGCCCGGTTGGCGTCGTCGTTCTCCAGGAAGGGGATCATGGCCGTGGCGATGGAGACCATCATCTTGGGGGAGACGTCGATGTAGTCCACGTCGGCCCGGTCCACGCTGATGATCTCGTTGCGGCGGCGGCAGGTGATCCGGTCGTTGAGCAGATAGCCGTTCTCGTCAGTGGGCTCGGTGGCCTGGGCCACCACGAACTCATCCTCCACGTCGGCGGTCATATACTCCACCTGGTCGGTGACCCGGCCGGTGGCCTTGTCCACCTTGCGGAAGGGCGCCTCCAAAAAGCCGAAGCGGTTCACCCTGGCGTAGGAGGCCATATAGGAGATCAGGCCGATGTTGGGCCCTTCCGGCGTCTCGATGGGGCAGAGGCGGCCGTAGTGGGAGTAGTGGACGTCCCGGACCTCGAAGGAGGCCCGGTCCCGGGACAGACCGCCGGGGCCCAGGGCGGACATACGCCGCTTGTGGGTCAGCTCGGCCAGGGGGTTGGTCTGGTCCATGAACTGGCTCAGGGGGCTGGAGCCGAAGAACTCCTTGATGGCGGCGGTGACGGGGCGGATGTTGATCAGGCTCTGGGGGGTGACGATGTCCAGGTCCTGGATGGTCATCCGCTCCCGGATCACCCGCTCCATGCGGGAGAAGCCGATGCGGAACTGGTTTTGCAGCAGCTCGCCCACGCAGCGCAGGCGGCGGTTGCCCAGGTGGTCGATGTCGTCGGCGCTGCCCACCCCCTGGGCCAGGCAGTTGAGGTAGTTGATGGAGGCCATCATGTCCTCCACGATGATGTGCTTGGGGATGAGGTCGTCGACGCGGTCCCGGATCGCCTCCTGGAAGTCCTCCCCCTTGTCGGGGTACTGCTCCAGCAGCTCCCGCAGGACGGCGAAGCGGACCTTCTCGTCCACCCCGCAGACCGCCTCCGGGTCGAAGTCCACGAAGTCGGCCAGGTTCACCATGCCGTTGGAGAAGACCCGCACGTTCCGGGTCTCGCCCCCCAGGTCCACGGTGAGGACCGCCTCGTTCACCCCGCGGGTCTCCAGGGCCTTGGCCTCCTCCCAGGTCAGGGTCTTCCCCTTCTTGGCCAGGGTCTTCCCGGTGAGGGGGTCCTTCACGTCCTGGGCCAGGGTGTGGCCGGACAGGCGGCTGGAAATGGCCAGCTTCTTGTTGAACTTATAGCGGCCCACGGCGGACAGGTCGTAGCGCTTGGGGTCGAAGAACAGGGCGTTGAGCAGGCCCTGGGCCGACTCCACCGTGGGGGGCTCGCCGGGGCGGAGCTTGCGGTAGATTTCCAGCATGGCGTCCTCGTAGGTCTTGCAGGTGTCCTTCTCCAGGGTGGCCACGATCCTGGGGTCCTCGCCGAACATCTCCAGGATCTCCGCGTCGGTCCGGGGACCCATGGCCCGGATGAAGCTGGTGATGGGCAGCTTGCGGTTCTTGTCGATGCGGACGTAGAAGATGTCGGACAGGTCGGTCTCATACTCCAGCCAGGCGCCCCGGCCGGGGATGACCTGGGCGGCATAGGTCAGGTTCTCGGCCTTGTCGGCGTTGCGGGAGAAATAGATCCCCGGGGAGCGGACGATCTGGGAGACGATGACCCGCTCGGCGCCGTTGATGATGAAGGTGCCCGCGTTGGTCATCAGGGGCAGGTCGCCCATGTAGATGGACTGCTCCTTGATCTCCTCGGTCTCCCGGTTGCGCAGGCGGACCTTGATATGGATGGGGGCGGCGTAGTTCACGTCCCGGCGCTTGCACTCGTCCACGTCGTACTTGGGGTTGGGGTCCATCTCGTAGTCGATGAAGGTGAGCTCCAGGTTCCCGGCGTAGTCGGTGATGGCGGCCACGTCCCGGAACACCTCCCGCAGACCCTTGTCCAGGAACCACTGGTAGGAGTTCTTCTGCACCTCCAGCAGGTTGGGCATCTCCAGGATCTCCTCATGGCGGGCAAAGCTCTTGCGCAGCGTCTTGCCGTAGTACACGTCCTTGACCATGCTCGCAGATCAGTCCTTTCTGTTGGGATCGACCGGATGACACACCCGGCCACGTTGGGAAGTTTTACCCCTCTGACTTGACAGGGTCGCGGCCGGTGTGGTATACTGAGGTTCGGAGCTTGGGACCGCCCCTCCCGGCCGCTTCAAATCGTTAATCGGTTAATTATACCATTTCCTCTTGGCCTGTGTCAAGAGGATTTTTTGCGCTTTCCCCCGTTTTTTTCCGCGGAACAGCAAGAGGGAAGGGTCCGCGGGGGCCCTTCCCTCTTCTCGGCCGGGCGGGGCGGGGCCCCTCCCGGCGGTCTTGCGGCGGTCACAGCAGGGTGTTCATCTCCAGGATGTGCTGGACGCTCTCGGCCCGCCTGTCCCAGCCGGCGGCCTGGCCCAGCTCCCGGCGGCGGCCCCGGAGCCAGACGCCGTCCTCCCGGATGGCCTGTTCACAGGCGGCGGTGAAGCCGTGGGGGTCGTCGGACTGGTAGGCCACGCCGGGGGGGAAGTCCTCCATCTGGCCGGGGTAGCTGTGGCGGACCACCGGCTTGCCGGAGGCCAGATACTCGAAGACCCGGCCGGGGCACACGTCGCTGGGCACCCCCGCCCGGCGCAGGTCCAGGCACACGTCGAACTGGCGGATGTAGTCGGGCACCTCGATGAGGGGGACCCGGTCGGCCAGGATGACCTGTTCCATCCCTCGCAGACGCCGCAGGCCGGGGCCGGGCTCCTGGCGGCCCAGGAAGAGGAAGTTCCAGTCCGGGTGGGCGGCGGCGCAGGTGAACACGGGGCTGAGGTCCAGGTCGGCCCACAGGGTCCCGGCGTAGCCGATCAGGGGGCCCACGATGTCCCGGAGCGGGCCGGGGACCTCAATGTCCTCCCTGGCGAACATGGGGTAGTTGCAGCCGTTGGGCACCACGGCGATGTTGTCACAGCAGGGGCTCAGCCGGTCCACCAGGCCGCCGGAGGCGGCGAAGATCACGTCGGCGTTGGCGGCCAGCTCGCTCTCCATCTCCGGGGGCAGGTCGGTCCAGTAGCGGTCGCAGTCGTAGACCAGGCCCTTGTAGGGCAGGTAGTCCAGCAGGCGGACCGCCCTGGGGGTGGTGCACCACAGGACGGGGTCCCGCTCCTCCCTCCGGCGCAGGACCTCCTGGATGTAGTCCCCCAGGCGGCGGTCGTCGTGCCGGTCCCGGAGGCCCTGCATGGGCCCCTCGCCCCAGACGCTGGGGAGGGTGTAGGCCGTCACCCCCGGACGGACCTTGCGGCCGGGGCGCTTGTGCTCCCGGCTCCCCCGCTCCTCCGGCGGCTCGAAGAACAGGACCTCCACCCCCTTCAAGCGGGTCATCAGCTGCTGGGTGCGGGTGGGGATGGACTGCCAGGGGGCGGAGGACAGGCAGATGAGAACGCTCATAGGTCGTCTCCTTTCAACAGCGCCGCGGCAGTCTCGCTGTTGCGGCGCTCCACCTGACGCAGCCGCTCCACCCCGCTGAGCAGGAACGCCTGGTCGTCCATCCTGGGGATCAGGCGGTCGATGCTCTCGGTCAGGGAGCGGCCGGTCACCTCCTTCAGGTCCAGGTAGAGGTCCTGGCCGATGTAGTCCAGGAAGGAGCTGATCTTCTGGTCGTAGACCACCCCCACCAGCGCCACGCCCTGCCCCGCGGCGAAGACCAGGGCGTGGAGGCGCATGGACACCACCGCCCGCATCCGGGCGAAGAGGCCGATGGTGTGGGCGGAAGAGGCGCACTGGGGCAGGACGAAGTGGGGCACGTCCTCCAGCAGACGGGCCACCATGGCCGCCGCCACGTTGTCCCGCTTGGCCTCGATGGGCAGGAAGACCGGGGTGAGGCCGTAGCGCTCCCAGGCGTACCGGGCGGCCTGGGCGAAGGCCTCCACCTTCTCCTCAAAGCCGGGCCAGGTCCGCAGGGTGAAGCAGATATACTCCCCCTCCGGGTCCATGCCGTAGCTCTCCAGCAGTCCGTCGGTGACCTCCTTGGGGGCGGCGGGGAGGATGACGGTGGGGTCGGCGGCCAGGACCACCTTGGGCCGGGTGATCCCCATGTCGGCCAGCTCCTGGGGGGAGTTCATGTCCCGCAGGGTGATGGCGTCCACACTGCGCTGGAGCACCCGGCTGCACAGCCTGCGGTTGGAGGGGTACTGGATGGGCCCGATGCCGCAGCCGTACATGAGCACCTTGTTTCTCCGGTGGTGGGCCATGGAGATAGTGAGCAGGTAGAACCACAAAGACCGCCGGGAGGTCACGTCCTGCATCAGGGAGCCGCCGCCGTTGATATAGAGCCGGGTCCTGCCCAGGCGGTGGAAAAAGCGCAGCAGGCGGAAGGTGTAGATGGCGTTGACCCGGTAGGTCAGCCGGGTCTCCTTGGGCCGGCGGGAGAGGACCCAGATGGGCAGGTCCGGGTCGATGTCCCGCAGCTCCTTGACGATGGCCTCCAAAATGGCGTCGTCCCCGGCGTTTCCCTTGCCGTAGGCCCCGCAGACCAGGGCCCCGTCCCGCCGGCCGTGGGCGGTGGCCAGTATCTCCACTCCGCAGCCCGCCGCCTCCAGCAGCGCCCGGGCGTCC
>CANRBW010000127.1 GCA_947628975.1 uncultured Oscillospiraceae bacterium
GAACATCTCCCGCAGCTCGTTCACGCCGAAGGGCTTGGGGTCAGACATGGGTATCTCTCCTTATACAAATTTTTTCGTCCAGTGGGAAGGAATCCGCAAAAAAACGTTTCGTTCTGCCCGGCGGAAAGGGGAGCGCAAGACCGTTCCGTCTCCGCCCCACGGGGAGGGGATCCGCAAAAAAGCGCTTCGTCCCTTACAGTCAGGGACGAAGCGTGTGCTCCGCGGTACCACCCAGATTGCCCGAAACGGGCCGCTTGTCATCCGATAACGGGGATGGGGCGTCCGGCTCGTCGCCGGCGGCTCGGGGTTGGCGGCCCGTCATCGCCGATTTGACCTTATCGCCCTCTATTGTAACGGCCCATCCCCGGTTTGTCAAGGCGCATTTGTCCCCTTCTCCCCGTTTTTGGGGCGAAACAGGGCGATGAGGTTTCCGTTCCGGCAGGCGGCGGAGAAGCTCTGGCCGGTGAACAGGCGGCACAGGCCGGGGATGGAGGCCAGGACCAGGGCGATCCCCACGCAGACGGCCAGCACGGCCAGGAAGAAGACCAGCTGCTGGGGGATGGTGGCGAGGTCGTAGAGCCCGGTGGCCCGGAACCAGAGGGCCTGGCCCGCCATCACCACCAGGGGGTGGACCAGGTAGACGCAGAAGGAGCAGCCCGCCAGGGCCCGGACCGCCCTGGAGCGGGTCTCCCGGCCGCCCAGGAGGGACTTGAGCAGGAGGAACATCCCCGCGGCCCGCAGGGCGGTGAAGACGGTGAGGTAGTCGGTGAACCGGCCGGACCAGGCCCCCTGGGCGAGGCTGTCCGCCTGGGACAGTCCCCCGGCCAGCAGGGTGGCCAGGACGGCGCCCCAGACCAGGACCGGTCGGCTGGGCAGCCGCTCCAGCCGGTCCAGATACGCCCCCAGGAGGAAGTAGCCCAGATACCCGCCCACGGCGTCCAGGTTCAGGGAGGGGTGGGGGGTCAGCAGGACCTGCTCCCCGGCGGGGAGGAAGGCCCGCAGAGTGGGCAGACCCAGGGTGAGGCCCAGCCACAGCGCCAGCAGATACCGCCACCGCGCCCGGTCCAGGCCGTCCACCATGGGCCGCAGGAGGGGGAGGAGGAGGTAGATGGGGATGAGGGCGTAGAGGAACCAGTAGGACACGTTGGCCGGGGTCCCCAGGATGGACCGCAGACCGGCCAGGGCCCCGGCGCCGTCCCCCCGTACCCGCCAGAGGTAGAGGAGGTACACCCCGCTCCAGGCCGCCAGGGGCAGCAGGACCTTGCCCACCCGGCGGCGGGGGACCCGCCGGGGGTCGGCGTCCGCGCCGGGGGAGAGGGTCAGGGCCCCGGACATCATAAAGAACAGGGGCACCGCCAGGACGGCCAGGGCGTTGACCCAGCAGGAGAAGGAGAAGAGGGGGCGGTTGGAGAGGTCGTAAAAGGCGCTGGAGGCGCAGTGGAGATAGACCACCGCGGCCATGCACAGCACCCGCGTCACATCCAGGTCGGCTCTGCGTCTCATGTCCCGGCCCTCACATCTCCCGCCGGCCCTCCAGGGCACGGGCCAGGGTGGCGTCGTCGGCGAACTCCAGGTGGCCCCCCACCGGCACGCCGTAGGCCAGGCGGGTCACCGTCACGCCGAAGGGCTTGAGCAGCCGGGAGAGGTACATGGCGGTGGCCTCCCCCTCGGTGTCGGGATTGGTGGCCATGATGACCTCCCGGATCTGGCCCTGGCCCACCCGCGCCAGCAGTTCCTTCACCGCCAGGTCGTCGGGGCCCACGTGGTTCATGGGGGAGATGACGCCGTGGAGGACGTGGTAGAGCCCCCGGTACTCCTGTCCCCGCTCCAGGGCGGCCACGTCCCTGGCCTCCGCCACCACGCAGACGGTGGAGCCGTCCCGGCGGGAGCTCCGGCACAGGGCGCAGGGGCCGTCGCCTTCGGAGAAATTCTGGCACACCGGGCAGCGGTGGATCTCCCGCTTGGCGGTGAGCAGGGCCTGGGCGAAGGTCTCCACCTGCTGGTCGGGCAGGCCCAGGACGAAAAAGGCCATCCGCTGGGCGGACTTGCGCCCCACGCCGGGCAGGCGGGCGAACTGCTCCACCAGCGCGTCCAGGGCGGGGGGAAAGGCTTGGTTAGACATGGGCGGCACCTCGCAGCTCCGCGATGGCCTGGGCCCGGTCGCTCCGGCGGAAGATGGCGGTCCCGGCCACGAAGGTGTCCGCCCCGGCCCGGGCCGCGGCGGCGATGGTCTGGCCGTCGATGCCGCCGTCCACCTCCAGGCGGCAGGCGGGGTTGTGCCGGTCGATGAGCTGGCGGATGCGCCGGACCGCCTCCAGCCGGTCGGCCCGGAAGGACTGCCCGCCCCGGCCGGGCTCCACCGTCATCACCACCACCATGTCCAGTCGCTCCAGCCAGGGCAGGACCACCTCCGGGTCGGTGCCCGGACGGATGGCCAGGCCCCGGCCGATCCCGGGCCGGGCCTCCAGGGCGGACAGACAGGCGTCCACCGCGGCGGCGTCGCCGCAGGACTCGTAGTGGAAGGCGATCCCGCCGCCCCGGCCCGCCGCCAGGTCCCCGGCGAACTCCCGGACCCAGCAGAGGGGGTCGGAGACCATCAGGTGGAGGTCCAGGGGGAGGGGGGCCTGGGTCGCCAGGGCCTCCACCACCGGCACGCCGTAGGTGAGGTTGGGCACAAAGTGGCCGTCCATCACGTCCACATGGAGCCAGTCCGCGCTCTGGACAGACTGGACCTCCTGGGACAGACGGTAAAAATCGGCCGACAGCAGGGAGGGGGAGATGATCGGTTTCATAACGGCTCTCCTTTGGAAGAAAATGCGGGGATGGGAGGGCTCTGGCCGGGACAGGCGCCGGGGCCGGGGGTGCCAAGGGGGGAGGGGCCGGCATAGGATGGCGCAAGCGGTCCGGCTCCCGGGACGGCGGCCGGTCCCCCAGCCGCCCACGGCTTTTGCCTGCCGCTACGACCCGGCGGGTCCGCCGCACGGAAGATATGCCCCGCGATGGCGTCAGCCGTCGCGGGGTTCGGTTACGCGGGGCGGACGGGTCAGTTATAGAAGTCCGCGGTGCTCACCTCGTGGGCGTCGTAGCCGCTCTCCCTCAGGGCGCGGAGGATGGAGGCCTTGTGCTCATGGCCGAAGGCCTCCAGGGTGACCTTCAGCTCCACGGCGCTCTGGCGGTTGATGGAGACGAACTGGTTGTGGTCCAGCTTGATGACGTTGCCCTTCTCCTGGGCCACGATGCCCGCCACCCGCAGCAGCTCGCCTGGGCGGTCGGGGAGGAGGACGGAGAAGGTGAACACCCGCCCCCGGTTGATGAGGCCGTGCTGGACCAGGGAGGACATGGTGATCACGTCCATGTTCCCCCCCGACAGCACGCTGACCACGTTTTGCCCCTTGCGCTCCAGGTGGTTCAGGGCGGCGATGGTGAGCAGCCCGGCGTTCTCCACCACCATCTTGTGCTTTTCCATCATGTCCAGGAAGGCGTCCACCAGCTCGGTGTCGTCGATGGTGAGGATGTCGTCCACGTTCTTCTGGATATAGGGGAAGACCACGTCCCCCACCGTCTTCACCGCCACGCCGTCGGCGATGGTGTCCACGCTGTCCAGGGTGACCGGGCGGCCCGCCTTCAGGGCGGCCTTCATGCTGGCCGCGCCGGTGGGCTCCACGCCGATGACCCGCACGTTGGGGTTGAGCAGTTTGGTCAGGGTGGCCACCCCCGCGCACAGCCCGCCGCCCCCCACCGGCACCAGGATCAGGTCCACGTCGGGCAGGTCGGAGAAGATCTCGTAGGCGATGGTGCCCTGGCCGGTGGCCACGTCGGCGTCGTTGAAGGGGGGGATGTAGGTGAGGCCCTGGCTCTCCTCCAGCTGGTGGGCCTTGGCCGCGGCGTCGTCAAAGGTGGCGCCGTGGAGCACCACCTCCGCCCCCAGGGCCTTGGTGTTGTTCACCTTCACCAGGGGGGTGGTGGTGGGCATGACGATGGTGGCGGCCACCCCCGCCTGCTGGGCGGCGTAGGCCACCCCCTGGGCGTGGTTGCCGGCGGAGGCGGTGACCAGCCCCCGGGCCTTCTCCTCGTCGGTGAGGGTGCTGACCTTGTAATACGCCCCCCGGATCTTGTACGCCCCCGTGACCTGAAGGTTCTCCGGCTTGAGGTAGACGTGGTTGCCGCAGCCCTCGGAAAAGGCGGGGGAGGGGACCAGATGGGTGGGGGTGATGACGCCGTCCAGCACGCGCCGGGCGGCCTTGAAGTCTTCCAGTGTCATAGCCATAGACGGACTCTCTCCTTTGTCTCGCGCTGGTATCCCTATTTTATCTGTCCGAAGCCCTGTTGTCAACCGTTCTTGTCAAAGACGGGGCCTTGACAACCGGCCGCCGGGGGCGGTACAATAAACCAGCGAAACCGCCGCGGGGCCCGCCGCCCGCGAACGATACGGAAAGGATGATCCTGCATGAGCGAGGAGAATTTGACCCCGGAGCTGACCCTGACCCCGTCGCTGGACGCCGCCCCGGCCGCCGTGGCCGCCGTCCCCGCCCAGACCCCGGCGGACCGGGACGCCGCCGCCGTGAAGCTGGACGAGTCCGTCCTCAACGACGCGGAGCGCAAGATGGTGGACGACTTCGCCAAGACCATCGACATCACCGACTCCGCCGTGATCCTCCAGTACGGCGCGGCGGCCCAGAAGAACATCGCCGCCTTTTCGGAGAACACCCTCAACTGCGTCAAGACCAAGGATCTGGGGGAGATCGGCGAGACGCTGTCCTCCCTGGTGGTGGAGCTGAAGGGCTTCTCCCAGCCGGCGAAGAAGGGGATCGCCGGCTGGTTCCAGAAAAAGCGCGGCGAGCTGGAGGCCATGAAGGCCGGCTACGCCAAGGCGGAGGCCAACGTGGACAAGATCTGCCAGATCCTGGAAGGGCACCAGGTCACCCTGATGAAGGACGTGGCCACCCTGGACCAGATGTACGCGCTGAACACCAAGTATTATAAGGAGCTGACCATGTATATCCTGGCGGGGAGGAAGCGCCTGGAAGAGGTCCGGACCACCGA
>CANRBW010000128.1 GCA_947628975.1 uncultured Oscillospiraceae bacterium
GAGTACCTGGGCGTCATCGGCCGCACCGGCTCAGGCAAATCCACCCTGATCCAGCACCTCAACGGCCTGCTGAAGCCCACCTCCGGCCAGGTGCTTCTGCGGGGGGAGGACATCTGGTCCTCCAAGGAGCGCACCCGCGCGGCCCGGTTCCAGGTGGGGCTGGTGTTCCAGTACCCGGAGTACCAGCTCTTTGAGGAGACCGTCTACAAGGACATCGCCTTCGGCCCCCGGAACATGGGCCTGGACCAGGGGGAGATCGACCGCCGGGTCCGGGAGGCGGCGGCCTTTGTGGAGCTGCCCGACGACCTGCTGGAGAAGTCCCCCTTCGAGCTCTCCGGCGGTCAGAAGCGCCGGGTGGCCATCGCCGGGGTCATCGCCATGGAGCCCTGCGTCCTCATCCTGGACGAGCCCACCGCCGGGCTGGACCCGGTGGGGGTGGAGCACATCCTGTCCAACCTCCGGGCGTACCACCGCTCCAAGAACGCCACAGTGGTCATCGTGTCCCACTCCATGGAGGAGATGGCCCGGACGGTGGACCGCCTGGTGGTGGTCCACGACGGGCAGATCCCCTTCCAGGGCTCCCCCAGGGAGGTCTTCGCCCACGGCGACCAGCTGGAGTCCTTCGGCCTGGGGGTCCCCCAGATCACCCGGGTCTTCCACCGCCTGCGGGCCCTGGGGGCGGACATCGACCCCTCGGTCTACACCGTGGAGCAGGCCGCCCAGGCCATTCTGGCCGCGCTGAAGGGGGGGCGGTGACGTGGCGATCAAGGACATCACCCTGGGGCAGTTCTTCCCCGGCGACACCGTGATCCACCGCATGGACCCCCGGACCAAGCTGATCTTCACCATCCTCTACATCGTGGCCCTCTTCCTGGCCGACGGGCCGGTGGGCTACGGCGTCGCGCTGGCGGTGCTGGTCCTGTGCGTCCTCCTCTCCCGGATCCGGCCGCGGGTCCTGCTGCGGAGTATGCGGGCGGTGGTCTTCATCGTGGTCCTCACCGCCCTGCTGAACCTCTTTTTCACCGCCGGCGGACCGGAGGAGACGCCCCTGGTCTCCTTCTGGGTCTTCACCATCTACCCCGCCGGGATCCGCGCGGCGACCTTCATGGTCCTGCGGATCCTCCTGCTCATCTGCTGTACCTTCCTGCTCACCTACACCACCTCCCCCATCCTGATCACCGACGCGCTGGAGTGGCTCCTGGGCCCGCTGAAGGCTATCCATCTCCCGGTCCACGAGCTGGCCATGATGATGTCCATCGCCCTGCGCTTCATCCCCACCCTCATCGAGGAGACCGACAAGATCATGTCCGCCCAGAAGGCCCGCGGGGCCAGCTTTGACACCGGCGGACTGCTCCAGCGGGCCAGGGCGCTGGTCCCCCTGCTGGTCCCCCTGTTCATCTCCGCCTTCCGCCGGGCCGACGAGCTGGCCGTGGCCATGGAGTGCCGCTGTTACCACGGCGGGGAGGGCCGCACCCGGCTCCGGCAGCTGCGCTTCGTCCTCCGGGACTACCTCGCCCTGGCCCTGGGCGCGGCGATCTGCGTGGGGGTGGGTCTGCTGGCCCACTGGGGGGTGTGACCGCCATGGAGAGGAACATCGCCCTGAGCCTGATGTATGTGGGCACCGCCTACCACGGCTGGCAGTGCCAGAAGAACGGCTTCACGGTGGAGTCCACCCTGGAGAAGGCCCTGGCCTCGGTGGTGGGGCACCCGGTGAAGTGCGTGGGGGCCGGCCGGACCGACGCGGGGGTCCACGCCCTGCGGTATGTGGCCAGCTTCCGCACCACCTCCGCCATCCCCTGCGACCGGCTCCCTCTGGCGGTCAACACCCGCCTGCCCGACGACATCGTCGTGGTCCGGGCCACCCAGGTCCCCCCGGACTTCAACGCCATCAGCTCCTGTCTGCGCAAGGAGTACACCTACCGCATCTACAACTCCCGCATCCGCAACGCCTTCTTCGTGGACCGGGCCTGGTTCTACCCTAAGCGGCTGGACGAGGCGGTGATGCAGCGCTGCGCCGACCAGATGGTGGGCACCCACGACTTCGCCGCCTTGAAGAGCGTGGGCACCGAGACCCGGACCACCGTGCGGACGGTGTACTACTTCCACATCGCCCGGACCGGGGACCTGATCGAGTGCCGGGTCTGCGCCAACGGCTTTCTCTACAACATGGTCCGGGCCATGGTGGGCACCTGCGTCTACGCCTCCGAGGGGAAGCTGGCCCCGGAGGACCTGCCCGGCATCCTGGACCGGGGCGACCGCACCGCCGCCGGGCCCACCGCCCCGCCGGGGGGGTTGTATCTGTCAAAACTGTGGTATGAAGAGGATGTCTTATGATTCGAGAGGTCAAAAAGGAACATGAGACGCCCCGGCCCAAGAAGCGGGGCGGGCGGCTGAAGCGGCTCCTGGCCCTGCTGGTGACGGCGGCGCTGGTGGTGGGGGCGGTCTACCTGGTGACCCACCGGGACCGGCTGAACTTCGACGCGCTGAAGCGCTGGTTCACCTACCGCTCCCTGGCCCAGCGGGACGACGGCACCGGCGAGCCCTTCCCCTATCAGGGGGGCGGGACCCTGACCCTGACCCACTGCGGCGGGGACCTGCTCTCCGTCTCCCAGACCGGGGTGCGGCTTTACAGCTCCGGCGGCGCGCCCTACATCGAGGACACCTTCTCCATGGACGCCCCGGTCTGTCAGGTCAGCGGGGACGCGGCGGTGGTCTACGACGCGGGGGGGAGCGCCCTGAAGGTCTACCGGGACCGGGCCAGGGTCTTCGAGCTGGAGGACCCCGACGCCACCGTCCTCAGCGCCCGGCTCAGCCAGGGGGGCTATCTCAGCGTGGTGACCCGCTCCAGCGGCTATAAGGGCGTCATCTCGGTCTACGACAGCGACTTCCGCCAGCTGGTGGACCTGCGCCTCTCCTCGGCCTATGTGCTGGACGCGGTGGTCTCCCCCGACGGCCGCTCCCTCCTGGCCGTCACCGCGGGACAGAGCGAGCACCAGTTCTCCTGCGCCCTGGCCCGGTACTCCCTGCCCGACCTGGACCCCAAGGCCCCCGCCCCCGTCCAGACCTGGACCCTGGGCAACCATCTGCCCCTGGACCTGGTCTGGGACGGCGGCGGCGTGCGGGTTTTGGGGGAGTACGCCGCCCTGACCGCGGACGGCGATCTGGAGGAGACGGGCCGGCGGGAGTGGTCGGGGCGCTACCTCAAGCGCTACTCCCTCCTCCGGGACAACGCCTTCGCGGTGCTCACCGGCAAATACCGCTCCGGGAGCCAGACCACCCTGGAACTCATCGACCGGGACGGGGAGGTGCTGGCCGCGGAGGACTTCTCCCTGCCCATCCTGGACCTGAGCGCGGCGGGGAAATACGTGGGGGTGCTCACCTCCCAGTCCCTCACCATCTACACCGGCGACCTGGAGGTCTACGCCACGGTGGAGAATTCCCAGGGCGCCTCCCGCCTGGTCATGCTGGAGGACGGTTCGGCCTATCTCATCGGCCAGGGCACGGCCTGGCTGTATCTGCGCTGAGAGGAGCGAGGACATGAACGAGCCTGTGTATCTGATCTTCGATTTGGTCCTGGCGGCGGTGCTGGCGCTGTTCGTCTGGCTGGGCTGGCGCAAGGGCCTGCTGCTCAGTCTGTGCGGGCTGGCGGTGGTGCTGGTCTCCCTGGCGGGGGCCGGCTTCCTGGCCGACACCCTGGACGCCCCCCTGGCCGACGCCATCGCCCCCAAGCTGGAGGAGACCATCCAGGAGCAGCTGACCCTCCACTACGACGACCAGGGCCAGGACACCCCCCTGGACGCCCTGCGGGAGATGGGCGGGCTCTTCACCTGGGCCGCCGACACGGTGGAGGAGGTCCAGGGCGGCGTGGGCTCCGCCGTGGGGGAGGTGGCCGGACAGGCCGCCCGCCTGCTGGCTGTGGGGGTGGCCTATCGGGTCATCTTCGTGGCGGCCTTCCTGCTGCTCTTTGTCCTGCTCACCCTCCTGCTCCACGCCCTGGACCTGGTGGCCAAGCTCCCCGGCCTCCACTTCTGCAACGGCCTGGGGGGCGGGCTCATCGGGCTGGTCAAGGGGGGCATCGTGGTCTATGTGCTCCTGGCCTGTCTGCGGCTGTTCAGCGGTCTGATCCCGCCCCAGGCGGAGGAGAACACCTACCTTTTGCGCCTCTTCCTCCGCTTCGACCCCATCGCCGCCCTGCTGGGCTCCTAGGAAGGTCCTTTTCCCCCAGACATTGGCCCGCGCGGTTTAACACTGTGTTCACAAATATGTGCTAGACTGGCCCCAGGCTGTAAATCGACCCGCCCCGACAGGGGCGGAGAAGGAGAAACGCCATGCAACCTGCTATGTGTTCCCGGTGCCACAAAAACCCCGCTGTGGTATTCATCACCAAAATCGAAAACGGCGAGACCAAGAACGAGGGTCTCTGCCTCAAGTGCGCCAAGGAGCTCCACATCGGCCCCGTGGAGGAGATGATGCGGAAGATGGGCATCACCGAGGACGACCTGGACGGCATCACCTCGGAGATGATGGCGGCCATGGGCGGCATGGAGGGGATGGAGGGCCTTCTGGCCCCCCAGGACGAGGAGGACGACGAGGAGGAGGCCGGCCGCACCGCCACCTTCCCCTTCCTCAACAAGCTCTTCGGCGGCTCGGACGACGCCAAGCGCGGCGAGGAGCGGGACGACGCCCCCGCCGGTCCCGACCGGGAGCGGAGCCAGGGCCGCGCCAAGGGCGACCGCCCCGCCAAGACCAAGTTTTTGGACAACTACTGCATCTCCCTGTCCCAGAAGGCCGCCGAGGGGAAGCTGGACCGCATCGTGGGCCGGGAGAGCGAGCTGGCCCGCACCATCCAGATCCTCAACCGCCGCCAGAAGAACAACCCCTGCCTCATCGGCGAGCCCGGCGTGGGCAAGACCGCCATCGCCG
>CANRBW010000129.1 GCA_947628975.1 uncultured Oscillospiraceae bacterium
GTCCTGCCCTGGGCGCTGGGGACCTTTTGGCCCTTCTTGGCCGCCTGGGCCCTGGCGGCGGCCCTGGACCGCCCGGCGCGGTTTCTGACCGCCCGGCTGGGTCTGCGCCGGGGTGTGGCGGCGGTGGCGCTGGTGAGTCTGACCGTCCTGGCGGCGGGCGGCGCGGCGGCGGGGCTCTGCTCCCTGCTGGTCCCCCAGGCCGTCCAGGCCCTGGCGGACTGGCCCCGGCTGTGGAGCGGGGTGGTGGCCGGGGCGGAGAGCCTGGTCCGGGGCGCGGTCCCCGCCGGGACGGCGTGGCAGGAGGCCCAGCGCCGGCTGGGCGAGGCGCTGGGCGGGCTGTTGTCCGGGGCGGTGGAGCTGGCGGGACGGGCCGCGCTGGCCCTGCCGGGGCTCCTGTTCGGGGCGGCGGTCTTCGTGATGGCGGCGGTGTGCCTGTGCGCCGACTACCCCCGGCTCCGGGCCCGGCTGGTCCGGTGCGTCCCCCGGGAGGCGCGGGGCTTCTGCGCGGGGGTGAAGCGGGTGGCGGCGGAGGCGCTGGGGGGCTGGGTGCGGGCGGAATTCCTCCTCAGCGCCATGGTGTTCGCCATCCTGCTGGGGGGCTTTTTGCTGACGGAGGAGCCCTACGGCGCGCTGTTGGCCCTGGCCCTGGCGGTGCTGGACTTCATCCCGGTGGCCGGGGCGGGGACGGGGATGCTCCCCTGGGCGGCGGTGGAGCTGCTGCGGGGCAGCCTGGGCCACGCCCTCCGGCTGACCGCACTGTGGGGGGTGGCCGCCCTGGCCCGCCGCCTGGCCGAGCCCAGGGTGGTGGGGGGCCAGACCGGCCTCTCCCCGGTGGAGAGCCTGGTGAGCCTCTACGTGGGGCTGAAGCTGGCGGGGGTGGCGGGGATGATCGCCGGGCCGGTGCTGTGGGTGATCCTCCGGGGCGTGGCGCGGGGCGGCGTGTGGGACGGGACGCTCCGGGACCTGCGGGAGGCGCTGCGGGACCTGCGGGCCATCCTGGCGGGGCGCTGAGTGGATGGGCGCATCGGCAAAGGCCCGCCGGGCGGGGTCTCCCCCGCTCTGGGCGCGCAAAGCGCGGAGCGGCGGGCATCCCTGCCCGGTCTGGCCTTCGGCGCTGTTCCTGCGCGCAAAAAGCGGACCGGCGGGCTGGCCGGTCCATCCACCAGGGCTGGCGTATGGCCCAGGCTTCCGGGCAAAATGTGATTCAGCGGACCTGCCTGGCCGGCCCAGCCTTCGGCGCTGTTCCTGCACGCGAAAACGGACCGGCCGGGCGAGACGGGTCTCCCCCGCTCTGGGCGCGCAAAGCGTGGAGCGGCGGGTTCCCCTGCCCGGTCTGACCGTCGGTGTTTTCTCCGGGTGCAAAAACGGACCGGCCGCGGGGCGGCCGGTCCGTTTTTGTGTGGCAAGGGGCGCCTTGCCGGGAGAGCGCGCCGCCGGGGCGGCGGATCACTCGTCCCAGTCGGTGTAGTCCTCGTCGTCGCCGTCCACGCAGCAGCCCTCGGCGTACTGCCGGCGGCAGCGGAGTTTGTCGGCCGCCGAGCCCACCCCGGCGGTGATCTTATCCCAGAACACCACGACGGCGCACACAGCGGCGGCGGCGGCCAGGACGACGGCGGCGATCTTCAGGACAGACTGTGCAGCTTTCATGGGGAGATACCTCCTTGCGGATTACTAGTGTCCCCATTGTACACGATTTTTTCCCTGATTGCAATGGGAAGAGAAGAAAAAATTGGAAGAAGGGGCGGGGCGTTACCAGCCGAACCAGGAGAAGGGGTTGAAGCCGTAGCCGTACCCGCCGCCGCTCTGACCGCCACTCTGGCCGCCAGAGTTCTGGCTGTTGTCCTGGGTGGCGCTCTGGGCGGCGCTGTCGTCGGCGTCGGGTTTGCGCTCGTCAAAGGTCAGGGAGACGGTGATGGAGCGGGCCTCCCGGTCCACGGTGAGGGAGACGGTGTCCCCCGCCCGGTGGCGGTCCCGGATGTCGGTGAAGTCGGACACGCCCTCCACCGTCTCCCCGTCCACGGCGGTGATGATGTCCCCTTGGCGCAGACCGGCCCGCTCGGCGGCGGAGCCGGGCACGACGCTCTGGACGTAGGCCCCGCCGGAGCGGCCGTAGCGGGCGGCCTCGGCGGCGTTGGCGGTGGAGAGGGTGAAGCCGGCGTAGGGCTTGCCGGTGACGTAGCCGTGCTGGATGATGTCCTGGAGGATGTCCTTCACGTCGTCGATGGGGATGGCGAAGCAGATCCCCTCGATGCTGGCCTGAGAGGAGCCGTTGTTGGAGTACTTAGCGTTGGTGATGCCCACCACCTGGCCATACATATTGAACAGCGGGCCGCCGGAGTTGCCGGCGTTGATGGCCGCGTCGGTCTGGAGCACGTTGATCACCGAGCCGTCCCGCATGGTCAGGGACTTATCCAGCGCGGAGATCATCCCCCCGGTCATGGAGAAGGTCATCTCCCCCAGCGGGTTGCCGATGGCCACCACCGGCTCCCCCACCACCAGGTCCCCGGAGGTCCCCAGCCGCACCGGGGTCAGGCCCTGGGCGTCCACCTTCAGCACCGCCACGTCGTTCTCCGCCTCCCCGCCTACCAGGCGGGCGGAGAAGGTGTCCCCGTTGCGGAGTTGGATGGAGATGGAGGAGGCGTCCTCCACCACATGGTAGTTGGTGACGATATAGCCGTCCTGGGTCAAGATGAAGCCGGAGCCCGCCGCAGCGGCGGAGACCGTCTGGCCCCAGACGTTGGTGGTCACCTGGGTGATGACCCCCACCACGCTGTCGGCGTTGCCGGCGTAGACCTCGGCGGGAGAGAGGACCCGGCTGCCGTCGGCGGAGGCCAGGTCCACCACCACCGGGGTGCCGCTGCCCTCATAGATGACGGTCTCCCGGCTCTGGGATGCGCCCCAGGGGAGGAGGCGGCCCAGGACCGCCCCGCCCAACCCGGCCGCGCCGCCCACCAGCGCGCAGACGAGCACCAGGGCGGTGGTCCGGAGCCACACCCGCTTCTTCTTGGCCTTGGCGGGCCGGGGGGCGTCCTCCGCCGGGGGGACGGCGGCCTGGTCCCGGACCGGCTCCCGGTCAGGGCCGGGGAAGGCGGCGTTGCCGCTCTGGGGCGCCCCGTTTGCCGCCGGAGCGGCCGCCGGGGTTTGGGCGTTGACAGGGGCTTCCGCCGGGGTTTCCGTCGGGGTCTGGGCGGTCACGGGGGATTCCGTCGGGGTCTGGGCGGTCACGGGGGTTTCCACGGGAGTCTGAGAGACCACCGGGGTCTCAGCGGGGGTTTCCGCCGGAGTCTCCACGGGAGTTTGGGCGGTCACGGGAGTCTCGGCGGTGGTCTGGGCGTCGCTGGGAGGCGTTACGGAAGCCTCCACGGGGGTCTGGGCGGGACCCTCCGCCGGGGTCTGGGTCTGCGCGCCGCTCGCCTCCAGGTCGGGCCGGAGGGAGGGGTCACGGTCGTCAACATACATAGGTATCGCTCCTTTTTCCTTGGACTACCAAGAGAATACCTTGTATTTATGTCAAAAGTGTGACGGAAAATACATTGTTTTTTGAATTCCTCCCCGCCCCGGTCCGGGGGCCGGGCGGGTTGCATTTTCAGGGGGAGTGTGGTACAATGGACAAAAATTTTTGGATCGTGGCGGCAGAGGGGACGCCGCCTGTGGGGGACGCGATGAGATACGACAGCTGGGAGGAGACCTGTCCCGCCCCGGACCGCCCCGCGGGGCTGCCGGAGCTGTTGGGACGGGTGCTGGCCGCGCGGGGGATCCAAACCCCGGAGGCGGCCAGGGAGTTTTTACGCACGGACGCGGGGCTGCTCCACGACCCGCTGGCGCTGCGGGACCTGGACGCGGCGGCGGCGCGGCTGAGGCTGGCCCTGGACCGGGGGGAGGTCATCGCCGTCTACGGGGACTACGACGTGGACGGCGTCACTGCCACCTGCCTGCTCTACGACTTTTTCCGCCGCCGGGGGGGCAGGGTGCTGTGGTACATCCCCCGCCGGCTGGAGGAGGGCTACGGCCTGAACTGCCGGGGGCTGGAGGCCCTGGCGGACCAGGGCGCCCAGGTGGTGGTCACGGTGGACTGCGGCATCACCGCCGTGGAGGAGGTCCGCTACGCCGGGGAGCTGGGGATGGAGGTGGTCATCACCGACCACCACGCCTGCCGGGAGGAGCTGCCCCCGGCGGTGGCGGTGGTGGACCCCCACCGGCCGGACTGCCCCTACCCCTTCAAGGGTCTGGCCGGGGTGGGGGTGGCCCTGAAGCTGGCCATGGCCATGGGGGCGGAGCTGGAGGACTACGCGGACCTGGCCGCCCTGGGCACCGTGGCCGACGTGATGCCCCTGGTGGACGAGAACCGGGCCATCGTGGCCCAGGGCCTGGCGCGGATGAACCGGGACCGGGCGGGCAGCCCCGGGATCCGGGCCCTGCTGGAGGCCGCCGGGAGCGACGCCAGGGTCACCGCCGTCACCCTGGGCTACGCCCTGGCCCCCCGGCTCAACGCCGCGGGGCGGCTGGGGGTCACCCAGGTGGCGGTGGAGCTCCTGCTCAGCGAGAGCCTGGAGCGGGCCCGGCCCCTGGCCGGGGAGCTGTGCGAGCTGAACCGCCGCCGCCAGGCCCTGGAGGGGGAGATCTTCAACAGCTGCGTGGGCCGGGTGCGGCCGGAGGAGGAGGCCATCGTCCTCCACGACGCCGGCTGGCACCAGGGCGTGGTGGGCATCGTGGCCTCCCGCCTGGCCGAGCGCTTCCGCAAGCCCACCTTTATGATCTCGGTCCAGGACGGCATGGGCAAGGGCTCCTGCCGCTCCTTCGGGGGGTTCCACCTGTTCCGGGCGCTGGAAAAGTGCGCCCCTCTGCTGACAG
>CANRBW010000130.1 GCA_947628975.1 uncultured Oscillospiraceae bacterium
GAGGCTGGCGGAGGGGGGACCCAACGAGCTGAGAGGGGAGAGGCGGCCCTGTCTGGCGGCGCGGGTCCTGGCCCAGCTCCGGGATCCCATGACCCTGGTGCTGTTGGCCGCGGCGGGGCTGAGCCTCTGGGCCGGGGGCGGCCGGGACTGGCTGGACAGCGCGGTGATCCTGGTCATCGTGGCGGTGAACGCGGCCATCTCCGTCTCCCAGGAGGACCACGCCCAGAAGGCCCTGGAGGAACTGCGGCGGCTGTCCGCCCCCACGGCGCTGGTCCGCCGGGACGGGGGGCTGTGCCGGGTGACCTGCCGGGAGCTGGTGGTGGGGGACATCGTGTACATCCAGGCCGGGGACCAGGTCGGGGCGGACGGGCGGCTCCTGGAGGGGAGCGGCCTGCGGGTGGACGAGAGCGCCATGACCGGGGAGAGCGTCAGCGTGGACAAGGAGCCGGTGGAGTCCCTGGACCCGGCCACCCCCCTGGCGGAGCGGCGGAATATGCTCCTGGCCGGGACCATGGCGGTGGCGGGGAAGGGCGTGATGGTGGTCACCGCCACCGGGATGGAGACGGAGATGGGGCGCATCGCCGGGCTGTTGGACCGGTCGGAGCGGCGGGAGACCCCCCTCCAGCGCCGGATGGGGGAGGCGTCCAGGACGCTGTCGCTGGCGTGTCTGTGCGTGTGCGGGGTGATGTTCGGGGTGGGGCTGCTGCGGGGCAGGGCCATCCTGGATATGCTGATGACGGCGGTGTCCCTGGCGGTGGCGGCCATCCCGGAGGGGCTCAGCGCCGTGGTGACCATCGTGCTGGCCCTGGGGGTCCAGCGGCTGGCCCGCCGGGGGGCCATCATCACCAAGCTCCCGGCGGTGGAGACCCTGGGGTGCGCGGGGGTGATCTGCTCGGACAAGACCGGGACCCTGACCCGCAACCGCATGGAGGTGACCCGGCTGTGGAGCCTGGGGCCGGAGGCCCAGGTCCAGGCCCTGACCGCCTTCGCCCTGTGCAACGACGCCGCCCCTGGCCGGAATGGGGAGGTCCTGGGGGACCCCACCGAGGCGGCGCTTCTGCGGAAGGCGGAGGAGATGGGCCTGAGCCGGGCCGCCCTGGAGAGCCGCCAGCCCCGGGTGGGGGCCCTGCCCTTTGACGCGCGGCGCAAGCGGATGACCACCCTCCACCGCGCCCAGGGGGGATATGTGGCCTATGTAAAGGGGGCGCCGGACCTGCTGTTGGAGCGGTGCGACAGGATCCTGGGCCCGGCGGGGCCGGTCCCCCTGACCAGGGAGCGCCGCCGGGAGGTGGAGCGGCAGTGCCTGGAGATGGGCAAGGGGGCCCTGCGGGTGCTGGGGGCGGCCCGGCGGGAGCTGTCCGCCCTGCCGGGGAGCCCCCGGCCGGAGAGCGTGGAGCGGGGGCTGGTCTTTTTGGGGCTGGCGGGGATGATGGACCCGCCCAGACCGGAGGTGAAGGAGGCGGTGGCCCGGTGCCACCGGGCGGGGATCCGGCCGGTGATGATCACCGGGGACCACCGGGCCACCGCCGTGGCGGTGGCCAGAGAGCTGGACATCCTCCGGCCGGGGGAGAGCGCGGTCACCGGCGAGGAGCTGGACTTTATGAGCCAGGAGGAGCTGGAGGCGGAGGCGGAGCGCATCAGCGTCTACGCCAGGGTGACCCCGGAGCACAAGACCCGCATCGTCCGGGCCTGGCAGGCCAGGGGCCAGGTGACCGCCATGACCGGGGACGGGGTGAACGACGCCCCCGCCCTGAAGCAGGCGGACATCGGCTGCGCCATGGGCCGGAGCGGTACCCAGGTGGCCCGGGCCTGCGCCCACCTGATCCTCACCGACGACAACTTCTCCACCATCGTGGCGGCGGTGGAGCAGGGGCGGGGGATCTACGCCAACATCCGGAAGGCCATCCACTACCTCCTCTCCTGCAACATCGGGGAGATCCTGACCCTCTTTACCGCCACCGTGCTGGACCTGGCGCCGCCGCTGGCGCCGGTCCAGCTGCTGTGGCTCAACCTGGTCACCGACTCCCTGCCCGCCCTGGCCCTGGGGATGGAGCCCGCCGAGCCGGGGAACATGGAGCGGCCGCCCCGGGGGGGCGAGGAGGGGCTGTTCACCCGGCGGTTCTCCCTGCGGCTGCTGTGGCAGGGCGGGATGGTGGGGGCGCTGGCCCTGGCCGCCTATTTCCTGGGGCTGAGGAGCGGGTCGGCCCAGACGGCGGGGACCATGGCCTTCGCCACCCTGACCATGTGCCAGCTGTTCCACGCCTTCAACGCCCGCAGTGAGGACCGCTCGATCTTCGCCCTGGGGGTCCTCTCCAACCGGGCCATGGTCCGGGCCTTCCTGGCGGGGATGGGGATGGAGCTGGCGGTGCTGCTCTTTCCGCCGCTGATGGGGGTGTTCGCCACCGTCCCCCTGACAGCGGAGCAGTGGGCGGCGGTGCTGGCCCTGGCCCTGGCGCCGGTGGCCGTGTGCGAGGCGGAGAAGGGATTCCGGAGAAGGCGGGATAAATTGCCGGAAATCCCTTGAACTCCGCAAAAAGAAATGGTAAAATACCCTCGCTACGACCCAAAAAAAGAGACGGGAACGCGAGATGTGAAACACAGAAAGGAATGAGGAGACGTGTCCAGGAAGTATGTCTACAAATTTTCTGAGGGCAACGCCACCATGCGGGAGCTGTTGGGCGGCAAGGGGGCCAATCTGGCCGAGATGACCGGCATCGGCCTGCCCGTGCCCCAGGGCTTCACCATCACCACCGAGGCCTGCACCCGCTATTACGAGGACGGCCAGAAGATCGACGAGGAGATCATGGCCGAGATCATGGCCAACGTGGCCATGATGGAGGAGGCCAACGGCAAGCGCTTCGGCGACCTGAAAAACCCGCTGTTGGTCTCGGTCCGGTCCGGCGCCCGCGCCTCCATGCCCGGCATGATGGACACCATCCTCAACCTGGGCCTCAACGACGAGGTGGTGGCCGCCATGATCGCCGGCAACCCCGACCCCGGCTTTGAGCGCTTTGTCTACGACTCCTACCGCCGGTTCATCCAGATGTTCTCCGACGTGGTGATGGAGGTGGGCAAGAAGTACTTCGAGGAACTCATCGACCAGATGAAGGCCCGCAAGGGGGTGAAGTTCGACGTGGAGCTCACCGCCGCCGACCTCAAGGAGCTGGCGGAGAGCTTTAAGGCCGAGTACAAAAAGCAGCTGGGCCAGGACTTCCCCTCCGACCCCAAGGTCCAGCTCTGCGAGGCCATCCGGGCGGTGTTCCGCTCCTGGGACAACCCCAGGGCCAACGTCTACCGCCGGGACAACGACATCCCCTACTCCTGGGGCACCGCGGTGAACGTGATGCCCATGGTCTTCGGCAACCTGAACAACAACTCCGGCACCGGCGTGGCCTTCACCCGGGACCCCGCCACCGGGGAGAAGAAGCTCATGGGCGAGTTTTTGATCAACGCCCAGGGAGAGGACGTGGTGGCCGGGGTCCGGACCCCCATGCCCATCGCCCAGATGGCGGAGAAGTTCCCCCAGGCCTACGGGGAGTTCATCAAGGTCTGCGACATTCTGGAGGACCACTACCGGGATATGCAGGATATGGAGTTCACCGTGGAGAACGGCAAGCTCTATATGCTCCAGTGCCGCAGCGGCAAGCGCACCGCCCAGGCGGCGCTGAAGATCGCCTGCGACCTGGTGAGCGAGGGGATGATCAGCGAGGAGAAGGCGGTGGCCATGATCGACCCCCGGAACCTGGACACCCTGCTCCATCCCCAGTTCGACGCCGCCGCCCTGAAAGCCGCCGCGCCCCTGGGCCGCGGTCTGGGCGCCAGCCCCGGCGCCGCCTGCGGCAAGGTGGTCTTCACCGCCGAGGACGCCAAGGCCTGGGCCGGGCGGGGCGAGAAGGTGGTCCTGGTCCGGCTGGAGACCTCCCCGGAGGACATCGAGGGCATGAAGGCCGCTCAGGGCATCCTGACCGTCCGGGGCGGCATGACCAGCCACGCCGCGGTGGTCGCCCGGGGGATGGGCACCTGCTGCGTCTCCGGCTGCGAGAAGATCAATATGGACGAGGCGGGGAAGTGCTTCACCCTGGCGGGACAGACCTTCCGGGAGGGGGACCCCATCTCCATCGACGGCTCCACCGGCAACATCTACCAGGGGATCATCCCCACCGTGGACGCCACCATCTCCGGCAACTTTGACACCATCATGCACTGGGCGGACAAGTACCGCACCCTGAAGGTCCGCACCAATGCCGACACCCCCAAGGACGCCGCCAAGGCCCGGGAGCTGGGGGCGGAGGGCATCGGCCTGTGCCGCACCGAGCATATGTTCTTCGGCGAGGGCCGCATCGACGCCTTCCGGGAGATGATCTGCTCCGAGACCGCCCAGGAGAGGGAGAAGGCCCTGGCGAAGATCCTGCCCATGCAGCAGGGGGACTTCGAGGCCCTCTACGAGGCGATGGAGGGCACGCCGGTGTGCATCCGCTTCCTGGATCCCCCCCTCCACGAGTTCGTGCCCACTGAGGACTCGGACATCGCCGCCCTGGCCAAGGAGCAGGGCAAGAGCGTGGAGGCCATCCAGGCCATCATCGCCTCCCTCCACGAGTTCAACCCCATGATGGGCCACCGGGGCTGCCGCCTGGCGGTGACCTATCCGGAGATCGCCCAGATGCAGACCAGGGCGGTGATCCGGGCGGCCATCAACGTCCAAAAGCGCCACCCGGACTGGACCCTGGTGCCGGAGATCATGATCCCCCTGGTGGGCGAGGTGAAGGAG
>CANRBW010000131.1 GCA_947628975.1 uncultured Oscillospiraceae bacterium
CTGTGCCACCGGGCCCTTCGGTGCCGCCACGAGCGGCTCAAGGGCACGCTGTCCGACGCGGCCCCCATCCTCTGGCAGTACGGCGCGCTGGCCCGGCTGAAGAAGGGGGAGACCATCGACAAGCTCCTCTACAACGGCTACTCCACCATCTCCCTGGGCTACGCCGGGCTCTACGAGTGCGTCAAGTACATGACCGGCAAGTCCCACACCGACCCGGAGGCCACCCCCTTCGCCCTGGAGGTCATGCAGCACATGAACGACGCGTGCAAAAAGTGGAAGGCGGAGAGCAACGTGGACTTCTCCCTCTACGGCACGCCGCTGGAGTCCACCACCTATAAATTCGCCAAGTGCCTGCAAAAGCGCTTTGGCATCATCCCCGGCATCACCGACAAGGGCTACATCACCAACTCCTACCACGTCCATGTGGGGGAGGAGATCGACGCCTTCGAGAAGCTGCGCTTCGAGGCCCAGTTCCAGACCCTCTCCCCCGGCGGGGCCATCAGCTATGTGGAGGTCCCGGATATGCAGGACAACCTGGAGGCGGTCTTGCAGGTGATGAAGTTCATCTACGACAACATCATGTACGCCGAGCTGAACACCAAGTCCGACTACTGCCAGGAGTGCGGCTGGGACGGGGAGATCGAGATCGTGGAGGAGGACGGCAAGCTGGTGTGGCGCTGTCCCCAGTGCGGCAACGAGAACCAGGACAAGATGAATGTGGCCCGGCGGACCTGCGGCTACATCGGCACCCAGTTCTGGAACCAGGGCCGGACCCAGGAGATCAAGGACCGGGTCCTCCACCTGTAAGCGGACGCGAACGGCAAGAGGGGGACGGGGCAGCCCGTCCCCCTTTCTTCTTCTGGGGGGATGGAAGGTGTATTACGGCAACATCAAGGACTGCGACATCGCCGACGGGGAGGGGGTCCGGGTCACCCTGTTCGTCTCCGGCTGTACCAACCGCTGCGAGGGGTGCTTCCAGCCCCAGACCTGGGACTTCTCCTACGGCCGGCCCTTCACCGCCGAGACGGAGGAGAGGATTTTGGAGATGCTGGCCCCCTCCTACATCAACGGCCTGACCCTCCTGGGCGGGGAGCCCTTCGAGCCGGAGAACCAGCGGGCCCTGCTGCCCTTTGTCCGGCGGGTCAGGGAGACCTATCCCCAAAAGACCGTCTGGTGCTTCACCGGCTTTGTGCTGGAGCGGCTGGTCGACCCCGCATTCCCCAAGCACTGCGAGGCCACCGAGGAGCTGCTGGGGCTCATCGACGTGCTGGTGGACGGGCCCTTCATCCTGGCCAAAAAGAACCTGGCCCTCCGCTTCCGGGGGAGCGAGAACCAGCGGCTCATCGACCTGCGGGCCACCCGGGAGAAGGGGGAACTGGTGCTCCTGCCCGACCGGCGCCGGGGCGGCTCTTCGGGGGAAAATTTTTCTTGACAAGGGCGCGCGGCGGTGCTATGATACCAAAAACAAAGGAAGCCTTGGCCAGTGGCCGGAGAGGGGGAGGACAGCGTGCGTGTCAGCAACCGTGCTGGGATGGGGATGACCACCATGGGCATGATGAGTATGTCCACGGCTGTGAGCGCGCGTTTTCCCCAGGCCACGCGGTGAGGGTCCTTTCCGCGGACACGGACAGGTGGGAGGCGGCAGCGCTTCCCACCTTTTTTTGTGGATGGGGGGATGGAAATGATCAAGCTAGAGCACGTCAGCAAGACCTTCTCCGGCCAGAGCGAGGTCCACGCCGTCCGGGACGTCTCCCTGGAGGTGGCGCCGGGGGAGATCTTCGGCATCATCGGCTACTCCGGGGCGGGGAAGTCCACCCTGGTGCGGTGTATCAACCTGCTGGAGCGGCCCACGGAGGGGACGGTGACGGTGGACGGGGTGGAGCTCACCGCTCTGGCCCCCCGGCAGCTGCGGGCCCAGCGCAAGAAGATCGCCATGATCTTCCAGCAGTTCAACCTGCTCATGCAGCGCACCTGTCTGGACAACGTCTGCTTCCCCCTGGAGATCGCCGGGGCGAAGAAGGAGGCGGCCAGGAGGCGGGGGATGGAGCTTTTGGAGCTGGTGGAGCTGGGGGACAAGGCGGGGGCCTACCCGGTCCAGCTCTCCGGCGGCCAGAAACAGCGGGTGGCCATCGCCCGGGCCCTGGCCTCCGACCCCAAGGTCCTCCTCTGCGACGAGGCCACCTCCGCCCTGGACCCCCAGTCCACCCGGGCCATCCTCCGGCTCATCCAGAAGATCAACCGGGAGACCGGGATCACCGTGGTCATCATCACCCACGAGATGGCGGTGGTGGAGGAGATCTGCCAGCGGGTGGCCATCCTGGACAGCGGCTCCCTGGTGGAGACCGGGCGGGTGGAGGACATCTTCTCCAACCCCCAGACTGACGCGGGCCGCCGCCTGGTCTACCCCGACGGGGTGGCGCTGGAGGAGCTGCCCGCCGCCAACGTGGTCCGGGTGGCCTTTGACGGCGGCTCGGCCTACCAGCCGCTGGTGGCCTCCCTGGCCATCGACTGCGGGGTGAAGGTGAACATCCTGGGGGCGGACACCCGGAACATCGACGGCAAGGCCTTCGGCACCATGCTCCTGGGCCTGCCCCAGGACCCGGCGGAGGCGGCCAGGGCCCTGGCCTATCTCCGGGGCCAGCCCAACGTGACGGTAGAGGAGGCGCGGGACTACCATGGATAAATTTTTCAGCCAGATGACAGAGATCTTTGCCACCCCGAAATATCTGGGAGAATTTCTGGACGGCATCTGGGAGACCGCCTATTCCACCGTGGTGTCCACCGCCGTGGCCTTCCTGCTGGGGCTGGTGCTGGCGGTGCTGTTGGTGGTGGGGGACAAGGACGGGGTGCGCCCGCTGCCCACCCCCATCATGAAGACCCTGAACATCGTCATCAACATCCTGCGCTCGGTGCCCTTCCTCATCCTGATGCTCTTTGTCCTGCCCCTGAGCAAGCTGCTGGTGGGCACCCGGATCGGCACCGTGGCCTCCATCCCGCCCCTCATCGTGGCCGCCGCCCCCTTCATCGCCCGGCTGGTGGAGACCTCCCTGCGGGAGACCGACCGAGGGGTCATCGAGGCGGCCCAGGCCATGGGCTGTTCCCCCTTCCAGATCGTGTGGAAGGTGATGCTCCCGGAGTGCCGCCCCGCCCTCATCTCCTGCTTCACCACCGCCTTCATCACCATCCTGGGCTACGGCGCCATGGCCGGGGCCATCGGCGGCGGCGGCCTGGGCAAGACCGCCATCAACTACGGCTACAACAAGTATAACTACGCCGTCATGCTGGTGGCCACCGTCCTCATCGTCATCCTGGTCCAGATCGCCCAGTCCATCGGCGGCTACCTGGCCAAGCGCGCCGACAAGCGCCTGCGGTGACCCCTACGGTATGCAAGGGGGAACGCCCCCCTGGCAGATAGAAAACTCAAAAAAAGGAGCGTATGAACATGAAGAAGATCCTGTCCCTGCTGGTGATATGCGTCACCATCCTGGCCCTGGCGACGGCCTGCGGCGGCCGGTCCACCACCCTCAAGGTGGGCGCCTCGCCCGCCCCCCACGCCGAGATCCTGGAGGTGGCCAAGGAGGTCCTGGCCGAGCAGAACATCGACCTGGAGATCGTGGAGTTCACCGACTACATCCAGCCCAACGAAGCGGTGGAGTCCGGGGAGCTGGACGCCAACTACTTCCAGCACATCACCTACCTCAACGACTTCAACCAGGAGAACGGCACCCACCTGGTGAGCGTGGGCGCGGTCCACTATGAGCCCTTCGGCATCTACGCCGGCCGGGTGGCCTCCCTGGAGGAGCTGCAGGACGGCGACGTGGTGGGCATCCCCAACGATCCCACCAACGGCGGCCGGGCCCTGCTGCTGCTCCAGCAGGAGGGGCTCATCACCCTGCCGGAGGACGCGGGGCTGACCCCCACCGTGCTGGACATCGTGGACAACCCCAAGAACCTCCGCATCGAGGAGCTGGAGGCCGCCCAGCTGCCCCGCTCCCTGGACAGTCTGGACGTGGCGGTCATCAACGGCAACTACGCCATCCAGGCCGGGCTGAAGGTGGAAGACGCCCTGGCCGTTGAGACCGCCGACAGCGCCGCCGGCACCGCCTACGCCAACGTGGTGGCGGTGAAGGAGGGCAACGAGGACAACAAGGCGGTCCAGGCCCTGGTGGCCGCCCTGAAGTCCGAGAAGGTCCAGACCTTTATGAACGAGACCTACGGCGGCGCCGTGGTCCCCCTGGCCTGAGCGGCCCGGACTATCCCGTAACCTTGACCGCGCCCCGGAGCGGACCGCTCCGGGGCGCGTCCTGTTTCGGCGCGGGGGCGCCCTCCCCCGGGGCGGGGCGCGGCCTGTTTGGGCGGCCGGACCGGTCCGGCGAGGCCGGGAATGAAGGAGCGGGCGAAAAAAATTTCAAAAGTTTTGGAAAAAGAGGAGACAAATGGGAGAAACTGTGGTAGAATAGAAAAATGTAGATGCCGGGTCGCTCCGGCAGGTATCCCAGGAATTCAATTTTTGGAGGTAATACACATGGCTAAGTCCGAAGAGAAGAAGGCCCCCGTGGCCGTGGAGTCCGCCCCGGTGGCGGCCGCCCCGGCGACGGCCAAGGCCGCCGCGGAGAAGAAGCCCGCCGCCAAGAAGGCCGCCGCGGAGAAGAAGCCCGCGGCCAAGAAGGCCGCCAAGCCCGCCGCGGAGAAGAAGCCCGCCACCCGCCGTGGCCCCGCCGCCAAGGCGGAGG
>CANRBW010000132.1 GCA_947628975.1 uncultured Oscillospiraceae bacterium
CCCCCTCCTTGGCCAGCCGCCGGAGTTCCCGCTCCTCCTCCGGGCTGAGGGGGACCTCCTGGCCCTCCTCCCGCATCCGGGCGAACTCGTCCAGCTGCTCCTGGGCGGCGGCCCCGGCGGACATGGTCTGGGCCAGGGCGACCTCCTCGTCGGAGGAGAGGAGGTTGACCTTGCCGATCTCCTTGAGGTAGATCCGCACCGGGTCGTCGATGCTGAAGGAGTCGCTGAGGGCGCCGGGGTCCACCATCTCGCTTTCGGGCAGCTCCTCCAGCTCCTCCGGGGAGGGCTGGGCCTCCTCCCCCAGGTCCTCCAGGTTCTCCAGGTCGGTCAGGCCGTCCAGGTCGGTGAAGTCGTCCCCGGTGGCGTCGATGCCCAGGGACTCGAAGATGTCGTAGAGCCGGTCCAGCTGCTCGCCCTCCAGGTCCACGTCCTCCAGCACTTCCATCAGCTCGCCGGCGGACAGCTTGCCCTTCTTCTTGCCCCGCTCGATGAGGTCGGCCAGCTTCTCCGCGCCGGGGACCCCCTCCAGGGCCTTCAGCACGTCCTGGCGGCTCAGCTCGCTGTGCTCGGGGTGCTCGGGGCGCTCGGGGCGCTCCACCGCCTGTTCCTCCTGGGACAGCGGCTCCCGGTCGGGGGTGTGTTCGGCGTCCTTGCTCTTTTTGCTGCTCATTTCGCATCCTCCATCTTTTGTTTCTGCTTCAGCTTCCGCTGAAGGGCCAGCAGTTCCGCTTCCCCGGAGGCGGCGCCCTGGGCGCCGGTCCGGCGTTCCCGGATGATCTCCAGATAGTCGCCCATGGCGCGGCGTCCCGCGGCCAGGGAGACCGGGGCCTGGAGGAGCCGGGCCAGGTGCCCGGCCTCCGCCTCGGTCAGCTCGCCGTCCAGGACGGCGGGGGAGAAGGGCGGGTCGTGGGCCAACAGCAGGCCGTAGATCTTCCCCAGCAGGGGGGAGGAGAAGTCCTCCGGCCGCAGGTCCCCGCAGAGGGGGAGCAGGGTGTGGTCCAGAAACAGGAGCTGAAGGACCCCCTCCTCCGCCCGGGCGGACCGGGGGTCGTCGTAGCGCAGTTCCCTGGCCTGGGGCTGGGCCCGGGCCGCCGGGGTCAGGGCGGCCCGCTCCTCCTTGCGGCGGGACTGGCGGCTCTGGCGGCGGCGGTGCTCCTCCACCTCCCGCAGCAGGGCGTCCTTGGACACGTCCACCCGCTGGGCGGCCCTGGCGGCGTAGATCTCCCGCTCCACGGGGCTGGCCAGGTCGGCCAGCACCGGGACCACCTCCCGCAGGAAGGCCACCCGGCCCTCGTCGGTGGCCACGTCGTGCCCGGCGGCCACCGTCTCCAGTTTGTAGGCGGTCTGGTCCTCGCTGCCGGAGAGGAGCCGCTCGAAGGCGGCGGGGCCCTGGTACTTGATGAAGTCGTCCGGGTCCTGCTTGACCAGCTCGCCTGTCTCGGTCCGGCGGCGGGGGAGCTGGAGGACCCGCACGGAGAAGTCGGTGTCCCGCAGGACCGCCATGGCCCGGTCGGTGGCGTCCACCCCGGCGGCGTCGTTGTCGTAGCAGAGGACCAGCTGCTTGGCGTACCGGCCCATGAGGCGGGCGTGCTCGGCGGTGAGGGCGGTGCCCATGGTGGCCACGGCGTTGTCCACCCCCGCCTGGTGGAGGGTGATCACGTCCAGGTTCCCCTCCACCAGCAGAAGGAAGCCCCGTTTGGTCAGCTTGGCGAAGTTGATGCCGTAGAGGATGCTCCGCTTCTTGAACAGCACCGTCTCCGGGGTGTTGAGGTATTTGGGGGCGGAGTCGTCCATCACCCGGCTGGTGAAGCCCAGGATGTTCCCCGCCGCGTCGATGACCGGGAGCATCAGGCGGTTGCGGAACTTGTCGTAGAAGGAGCCGTTCTTGCCCGCCACCACCAGCCCCGCCTCCAGCAGTTCCCCCTTGTCGTAGCCCTGGGCGGTCATGGCCCGGAGGAGGTGGTCCCACCCCTCCGGGGCGGCCCCCAGGCCGAAGCGCTTGATGAAGGTGGGGGTGAGCCGCCGCTTCTCCTGGGCGTAGCGGAGCATGGGCGCGCCCAGGGGGGACTTCAGCGTCTCGTAGTAGAACCGGGCCGCCGCCCGGTTCAGCTCCAGCAGACGGCGGCGGTGGGCGCTCCTGGCCTGGGCCTCCCGGTCCTCCTCCGGCATCTCCAGCCCGGCGCGGGCGGCCAGCTTCCGCACCGCCTCAGGGAAGGTGAGGCTCTCCATCTCCATGACGAAGCGGATCACCCCGCCCCCCTTGCCACAGCCGAAGCAGTGGAAGATGTGCTTCTCCGGGGAGACGGAGAAGGAGGGGGTCTTTTCCGAGTGGAAGGGGCACAGCCCCCACAGGTTGCCCCCCTTGGGGGACAGGGAGACATAGTCCGCCACCACCTCCTCGATGGGACAGCGGGCGGTCAGCTCGTCTAAAAACGCGGGAGGAATGGGCACGGTGCCACCCCCAGTGGAAGTTTAGTGGGCCCCGTCGGGGCGGTGGGTCACTTCACCGCCCAGGCCTTGGGGATAAAGGCGTTGGCGTATTGCTCCACGGCGTACTTGTCGGTCATCCCGGCGATGTAGTCGCACACCGCCCGCTCCGGCCCCTCGGCCTGGGCGATGGCCCAGTACTCCCCGGGGAGCTGGTCCAGGTGGGCGGCGTAGTAGCGGAAGAGCTGTTCCAGCATCCCCTGGGCCCTGGACTCCTCCCCCTTGGCCACCGGGTTGCGGTAGACCGCCTCGAACATGAACTCCCGCAGGCGGTCCAGGGCCTGGCCCCGGCCGGGGCTGAGCCGGACGCTCGCGCCGTCGGCGCTGGCGGAGATGGCGTCCACCGTCAGGGTGTTGATCCGCTCGCCGTGGGAGAAGCCCAGTTCCTGCTTCAGCTCCAGGGGGATGTCCATTGGGAAGATGATGCCGCCCCGGATGGCGTCGTCGATGTCGTGGTTGATGTAGGCGATGTGGTCGGCCAGGCGGACGCACTGCCCCTCCAGGGTGGCGGCCAGGGGGTCCACCGTGTGGCGAAGGATGCCGTCGCGCACCTCCCAGGTGAGGTTCAGGCCCTCCCCGTCGTTCTCCAGCCGGTCCACCACCCGCAGAGACTGCTCGTAGTGGCGGAAGCCGCCGGGTACGATCTGGTCCAGCAGACGCTCCCCGGCGTGGCCGAAGGGGGTGTGGCCCAGGTCATGGCCCATGGCCACCGCCTCGGTCAGGTCCTCGTTGAGGCCCAGGCCGCGGGCGATGGTCCGGGCGATGCGGGTGACCTCCAGGGTGTGGGTCATCCGGGTGCGGTAGTGGTCCCCCTCCGGCTGGAGGAAGACCTGGGTCTTGTGCTTGAGCCGCCGGAAGGCCTTGCAGTGGACGATGCGGTCCACGTCCCGCTGGAAGCAGGTGCGGACCTGGCAGGGCTCCGCGGGGCGCTCCCGCCCCCGGCTGTTGACGCTCAGACAGGCGAAGGGGGCCAGAACGGCCCGCTCCCGCGCCTCCAGCTGTTCCCGGACGGTCATGGATCCACCGCCTTTCCCGATGTGTCTTGTGGCCTCTCTTCCGTACTATACGCCGTCAAGAGACCAAAACCCTTTTTTTCAAACAAAAAAAGAATGGACCCCCGGCGGGGGTCCTAGGGGGCGGGGGCCATGCACTCCCCCAGAGGCTCCGGGACCAGTCCCCCGGCGGTGAGCTCGGCCAGGCGGAGGGCGAAGCCCGGCGCGGCCTCCACCGGGAAGCGGGCGGTCAGCCGGGCCGCGTCCTCGTAGCGGATCTCCTCCACCACGCCGCCGGACTGGGCGCACAGCAGCTTGACCTGCTCCAGCAGGGGATAGGGGCAGTTGAGCCCCAGCCGCCGCCAGGGGCGCACCTCCCCCACGCCGGCGGCGTCCAGGGCCTCCTTGGCCGCCTGGCCGTAGGTCCGCGCCAGCCCCCCGGCCCCCAGCAGCACCCCGCCGAAGTACCGGGTGACCACACAGCAAAGGCCGGTGACCCCCGCCTTTTGGAACACGCCCAGCATGGGCACCCCGGCGGTGCCCTGGGGCTCGCCGTCGTCGCTGTACCGCTCCGCGCCGCCGGGGAGGCGGTAGCACCAGCAGTTGTGCCGGGCGTCCCGGTGGCGTTTTTTCACCGCCTCGATGTGGGCGCGGGCCTGGCCCTCCCCGGAGACGGGGAGCAGGTGGCCCAGGAAGCGGGAGCGCTTCTCCACCACCTCCGACAGCCCCTCCCCCAGGGGGACGAGGATCCTGTCCATCTTCTTCACTCCTCCCAGGGCTCTTTGGGCGGGGCCCAGCCCTCCACGATGAACGCCCGGAGACTGCCCAGGGTCCGGGGGGTACACACGGCGGTGACTCGGATCTCCTCGCCGTACTCCACCGCCTCCACCTGGGCCTCCCGGTAGAGCCGGTCCAGCGCGCCCCCCTGGCTGTACGGCAGGGCCAGGACCACCCGGCGGCGGCCGGCGTCCAGCCGGCGGGCCATCGCCGCCCGGAGGCGGTCCAGCCCCTCCCCGGTCCGGGCGGAGACCCAGACCGTGTCCTCCCCATGGGGGAGGATGTCGTCGGGGCGGAGGTCGCACTTGTTGAAGACCTCCAGCCGGGGGGTCTCCCACGCGCCCAGGGAGCGGATCAGCCCCTCCACCACCTCTCGCTGTTCCCGCCACAGGGGGTTGGAGGCGTCGATGACGTGGACCAGGAGGTCGGCGAAGGTCAGCTCCTCCAGGGTGGCCTTGAAGG
>CANRBW010000133.1 GCA_947628975.1 uncultured Oscillospiraceae bacterium
CATCGAGTCGGCCATCCACCGGGAGCCCGGACAGGCGGTCATCACCATCCGGGACTACGGCCCCGGCATCCCGGAGGACGAGCTGCCCCATGTGAAGTACAAATTCTACAAGGGCTCCTCCAAGGCCAGAGGGAGCGGCATCGGCCTGGCGGTGTGCGACGAGATCGTCACCCGCCACGGCGGCACCCTGGAGCTGTCCAACGCCGAGGGCGGGGGCTGTCTGGTCACCATCCGTCTGCCCATCGAGGAGTGACCCGGCGGGCCGGGACGACCTGAACGAAAAAAAGGGGGGCGCGGCCCCCCTTTTTTTCGCGACAAGAGAACACGGGGAGGGGGCGGCGCCCCCTCCCCGTGTTTTCAGCGTTCCCGCTCCGTCTCCTGGCTCTCCGTTTCCTCCGTCTCCTGGCTCTCCGTCTCTGCCCGCTCCGTCTCCGGGACCGGGGGCTGTCGCTTTCTGTGGGCGGCCAGATAGCTCCCCAGGCCGAACAGCAGGGGCGGCAGTCCCCCCGCCGGAATGGCCCAGAGGCCCATGACCACCAGGCTGGAGACGTCGGAGGGGAACAGGCCCAGCTCCGGCGTCAGCCCCAGCCCGCACAGGACCAGCAGACAGGAGGGGTAGGCCAGGAGCAGAGTGGTGAGGAGGAAGAGGACCCCGCACTCCACCAGGAGGAGGAAGAGGCCGTGGATGGGCTCTACCGCGCCGCGGAGCGGACCGCTGAGGGCCAGCAGCCCCAGGACCAGCGCGGCCCAGGTCCAGGCCACCAGGGCCAGGGTGAGCACCGTCCGGCCCAGGTCCCGCCGGGTGGGGATCCGGGCCCAGCGGGCGAAGCGCCCCACCAGCAGGCCCAGGGGGAAGTAGAGGAGCATCAACAGCAGGACCGCGAGGAACGGCGCGAGCCCACCCAAAAAGTCCCCCAGCAGGGACCCGCGCCCATAGTAGAGACCGCCCAGGACGGGGAGGAGGATGGTGGACAGGACGGAGTAGGGGAAGTGGACCAGGCTGAAGGCGCCCAGCTGGCGCGGGAGCAGGTGGGACGCGGCCGGGGCGGGCTGGGGAAGACGGCGGTCAGCCATGGCCCTCCGCCTCCTCCCGCCACTCCAGAATGTCCCCGGGCTGGCAGTCCAGGGCGCGGCAGATGGCCTCCAGCGTGGAGAAGCGCACCGCCTTGGCGTGGCCGTTTTTTAGGATGGACAGGTTGGCCAGGGTCAGCCCCACCGTGGCCGCCAGCTCGTTGAGGGTCATCTTCCTCTTGGCCATCATCACGTCCAGATTGACAACGATCGCCATAACTCCGCCCCCTCAGATGGTCAGGTCGCTGTCCTCTTTCAGAACAGCGGCCTGGTCAAACAGCGCCGACATCACAAGGCACAGCAGACAGCCCATGCCGAATACGGGGACGAACAGGGCGTTATAGGTAAACAGCGGCGCGGCGGAGCGGTAGTAGAAAAGCCCCCACACCGTCCGGCCCAGGGCCATCAGGGAGATGAGGCCGAAGGAGACCGCCGCCCGCCGCATGCTCCGGGCGTTGGCGCGCTGAAAGGGGAGCCCGGCCGCCACGGTGTCCAGCACCCGCCGCGCCTGCCAGAGAATGAGGGCGGTGTTGACCCCGCAGAAGAGCAAAAAGGCCGTCAGCACGGCGGTATATTCACTCCGCCAGACCCGCCACAGATACTGCCAGCACACGGTGAAAAAGGTCAGGGTGTGGTAAAGGGCGCCGACGGTGAGGGTCCACAGGGCCCCCATGCCGCCGTCGGCGCCGATGCCCACCAGACCGGGCACCAGGGGCAGGATCAACAGGTTGCATACCAGCGCGATCCAGACCAGGACCCGCAGGACCCGGGCCAGCCGCTGAGCGGAATTGGTTTCCATGGCGCATTCCTCCTTTGTCTGAGGAGAGGATACCACGGGATTTATCGAATGTCAAGTAAAATTTATCGAATTTCGATAAATTTCTCGGGCGGCCAGGGAGGCAGAAGACGCGCCCCATCCGCCGGAGGGCGGGCAGGGCGCGCCAGGTGGGGCAGGGACCGGCCGGAGAAGGGGAGCCCTTCTCCGGCCGCCCCGCCTCAGACCGTCTGGGTCCCGCGGCTGGACCCGCGCTCGGTGTCCCGGAACAGCAGGGTGACGCACCACAGGGCGGACAGGCCCACCAGGGCGTAGATGACCCGCGCCAGAGGCGTGGTGGCCCCGCCGCAGAGGAAGGCCACCAGGTCGAAGCGGAACAGGCCGACGCTGCCCCAGTTCAGCCCGCCGATGATGGACAGGGCCAGGGCGATCTTATCGAGAATCATGCGCGTTACCTCCTCTCATTGGTCGGACAGCGATAGTTTAACCGGGAAGGTGGAAAAAATCCCGTCCAGGGTATTCTATTTGTGGGAAAAACTTGTTATAATCAGAGGGACAGAGCGAGGGGGAGGTGAGGAGATGGGGACGCGGTTGGACCTCCGGGGCCGTCTGCCCCAGGTGGAGCTGTTGGAAAACGAGCCCATGGCCCGCCACACCACCTTCCGCATCGGCGGCCCGGCCCGGTGGATGTTCCTGCCCCGGACCGCCGGACAGGCCGGGGAGGTGCTGGCCCTGTGCCACGGGCTGGGGGTGGTCCCCTTCTTCCTGGGCAACGGCTCCAACCTCCTGGTCAGCGACGGGGGCTACGACGGGGTGATCCTCTCCACCGCCAAGTTGGAGGGGGACCTGGCGGTGGAGGAGGAGACCGCCATCCGGGTGGACAGCGGCGTGTCCCTGTCCCGGCTGGCCGCCTTCGCCGCCGACCGGGGGCTGACCGGGCTGGAGTTCGCCTCCGGCATCCCCGGCAGTGTGGGCGGCGCGGTGCGGATGAACGCCGGGGCCTACGGCGGGGAGATGAGCCAGGTGCTGGAGTGGGTGGACTACCTGGACGAGACCGGGACCCTCCACCGGGCCACCGCCGCGGACTGTGACTTCTCCTATCGCCGCAGTATCTTCTGCAAGCGGCCCTGGCTCATCACCGGGGCGCTGCTGCGCCTGCGCCGTGGGGTGGAGGCGGAGATCCGGGGGGAGATGGCGGAGCTGAACCGCCGCCGCCGGGAGAAACAGCCCCTGGAATACCCCAGCGCCGGCTCCACCTTCAAGCGGCCCCAGGAGTACTTCGCCGCCGCCCTCATCGAGGAGTGCGGCCTGAAGGGGCTCCAGGTGGGCGGGGCCCAGGTGTCGGAAAAGCACAGCGGCTTCGTCATCAACCGGGGCGGGGCCACCTGCGCCGATGTGCTGGCCCTGATGGACCAAGTCCGGGCCCGGGTGCTGGACCGGACCGGGGTGGTCCTGGAGCCGGAGGTGGAGGTCCTGAAGTGAGACCGGGAGACAAAGGGGGAACGGACGTGGAATTCATCATCGTATCCGGCCTGTCCGGGGCGGGGAAGAGCAAGGTGGCCTCCTTTTTGGAGGATATGGGCTTCTACTGCGTGGACAACCTCCCCGCGCCGCTGATCCCGCCCCTGGCCCAGCTGTGCATGGCCAGCCCCGGCAAGTACGACCGGGTCGCCCTGGTCACCGACATCCGGGGGGGCCAGACCTTCGACGGGCTCTTTGACGCCCTGGACCAGCTGGAGGCCATGGAGTGCGGCCACAAAATCCTCTTTGTGGAGGCGGACGCCCCCACCATCATCAAGCGCTACAAGGAGACCCGCCGCTCCCATCCCCTGGCCAAGAACGGGCGCGCCCTCCCCCAGGCGGTGGAGATGGAGCGCATGGCCCTGGCGGAGGTGCGGCGCAGGGCGGAGTACATCGTGGACACCACCGCCCTCTCCACCGCCAAGCTCAAGGGGGAGATCCTCCGCCTCTTCGGCGCCCCGGGCGCCCTGTCGGAGATGGGGGTGTCGGTGGTGTCTTTCGGCTTCAAATACGGCATCCCCATCGAGGCCGACCTGGTCTTCGACGTGCGCTGTCTGCCCAACCCCTACTACATCGCCGAGCTGCGGGACCACACCGGCCTGGACGAGGACATCCGGGCCTTCCTGTCCGGCTATCGGCAGACGGGGGACCTGCTGGAGCGCCTGGAGGACCTGCTGAGCTTTCTCCTGCCCCTCTACGTGGAGGAGGGGAAGACCGCCCTGGTCATCGCCGTGGGCTGTACCGGGGGACGGCACCGCTCGGTGTTCGTCACCCACGCCCTGGCCGACTTTGTCCGCCGGAAGGGCTATCACGTCAGCGAGAACCACCGGGATATGACCCGGGCGTAGCGGGGGAGGGGCAGATGGATACCAGCATGACCGCCCCTGGCCCGCGGGTGGTGGCCCTGGGGGGCGGGAACGGCCTGTCCACCCTCCTGCGGGGGCTGAAGAACCGGGTGCGGGACCTGACGGCCATCGTCACCGTCTCCGACGACGGCGGCGGCTCCGGGGTCCTGCGCCAGGACCTGGGGATGCCCCCGCCGGGGGACATCCGCAACTGTATGCAGGCCCTGGCCAACGTGGAGCCGGTGATGAGCCGCCTGTTGGCCTACCGCTTCCCGGAGGGCTCCCTGGCCGGGCAGTCCTTCGGCAACCTCCTGCTGGCCGCCCTGAACGGCATCTCCGACTCCTTTGACCAGGCGGTGGCCCGGATGAGCGAGGTGCTGGCCATCTCCGGCCAGGTCTTGCCGGTGACCAACGCCGATGTGCGGCTGGAGGCCGTGTTTGAAAACGGCGCCACGGTGGTGGGGGAGTCCAGCATCTGCGCCTTCAAGAAGGCCCAGG
>CANRBW010000134.1 GCA_947628975.1 uncultured Oscillospiraceae bacterium
TCTCCTGGGCCGCCTGCCAGTTTTGCGCCGCCCGCCGCCGGGCCTCCTCCTCCGCCGCGCGGAGGGCGTCTTCCTCCTCCTGGGTGCGCCCCACCGTCCCCTGGTTGTCCACCGCGCCGAAGGGGTCCTCCGCCACCGGGGCCGGGGGCTCCTCCGCCGCCGGGAGCTCCTCCTGGGCGGACTCCAGGGTCTCCACCGCCTCCTCCGGCACGGGCAGACCGCGGGCCAGGCGGGCGGCGATCTGCTGGCGCAACCGGTCCAGCGCCCTGCGCCGCTGAATGAAGTGGAACCGGCTGGGCAGGTTTTGGGAGGTCACCAGCCCCTCCTGGTTCTCCGCCGCGTCGTTCAGGCGGAGCTGTTCCCGGTCCGCGTCGTCCAGGGACTTGCCCGCCGCCTGGACCGGCCCGGCCGAGGCCGGCACCGCCGACGGCCCCACCGGGCTCACAGGCCCTGTGTACACGCTCTCCCCCTGGGCGGCCAGAGCTCCCTGCCGGTCCGCCTGGGCCTCCAGGCCGGAGTCGGCCAGAAAGCCCCGCCCGGCGCTCTCCCCTCTGGCCTGAGAGACCACATGGGACAGCTCGTGCCCCAGCACCGCCTGACCCGACGTGCTGGCCAGATCCAACTGCCCCGGGGCGAAGGCGATGTTGGAGCCCATGGCCATGGCCTTGGCCCCCGCCTCCGCCACCGTCGGGGACTCATACACCTTCACCCCGGAGAAGTCCGCTCCGAAGGAGCTCTCCATCTTCTCCCGGATGGCGCCGGGCAGGTCCACCCGGCGGCCCATCTGCTCCGTGGACGGGGCCGCCCCCGCCGCCAGCTCCTGGAGGGAGGGGCCGGGCGCGGCGGTCCGCTTCCGGGTCTCCGCCAGGACCGTCTGCCCTCTGCGCCGGGCCTGATAGGTCTGGGACATCTGCCGCGCCTCCCTTCCTGACAAGTTTTGCCGGGCCCCGCCGGTCTCCCGCTCAGTGCCGCATCAGGTCCCGCGCCAGGCCGTACCACCGGTCCCGCAGCTTGGCCTGATAGAAGTGGCCCACGTTATCCCGGTCCATCTGGTGCTGGGGGAACAGCTGGCTGGCGTCTTCATACAGATGGGTGTTCTCCTCCGCCAGGTGGTCCCCTCTCTCGTCGGTGCCGGTCACGACGGTCAGGGGCAGACTGTTGTCCAGCGAGGCCGCCTCGGTCAGGTTCGCCATGGTGTCGAACTCGCCCATGCCCCGCTTGCCGTACTCCTGAAGCATGGGCTCCATGAACTTCGGCAGCCCTGAGCCCACCGCAGCGTTGCCGAAGTTGCGCATGGAGCTCTCCAGCACCAGCCCGCCCAGCTTGTCGCTCTCCTGGCCGCTCCGGCTGGCCTGAATGGCCGCGTGCCGGGCCACATGGGAGGCCGCCACCCCGCCCATGGAGTAGCCGTGGACCAGGATGTCCTTGGGGGAGATGGGCTGGGCGTCGGCGTCGCCGAAGTTGTTTTGCAGGACGTGCTCATAGATGGCGGTGGCGTCCTCCATCATGCTCCACTCCGAGGGCTTGGTCCTGCGGCCGCCGAAGGTGCTCTCGCCGAACCCCCGGTAGTCGTAGACGTGGACGGTGTAGCCCTGCTCGGTGTACAGCTTCACCTGGTCGTTGACCTGGGAGGCCGCCGGGCCGCCGGAGCCGCTGTAGAGGATGACGTGCTTGCCGTTGGCGTCCCCCTTGGGCCGGAACACATGGCCGTTCAGCTTCCCCTTGTCCCCCTGGTCGATCACGTCGGCCTGGTCGTCGGTGACGTCGCTGTTCACATCGAACTGGTTGGTCCGCCAGCCCTTGTCGTACTGCTCGTCGTTGGGCTTGCCCCGCATCCCCCGGCGCTCCCAGTCGGGGCGCATGGACATATAGTAGGCCAGGCCGCCGGTCCGGTCGGAGTACTGGGCCAGCTCGTCAAAGTCGGGGGAGGTCAGCTCCTCCGCGCTCTTCGCCTGCCGCGTGTCCCCCTTCTTGGCCTGCATGGGCCCCGCGGCGGCCATCGCGGTGCTGGCGCCCACCGGGGTCACAGGCCCTGTGTACACGCTCTCCCCCTGGGCGGCCAGCATCCCCTGCCGGTCCGCCTGGGCCTCTAACCCGCTGTCGGCCAGAAATCCCTGCCCGGCGCTCTCGCCCCTGGCCTGGGAGACCACGTGGGACAGCTCGTGCCCCAGCACCGCCTGGCCGGAGGTGGAAACCAGGTCCAGCTGCCCCGGGGCGAAGGCGATATTCGACCCCATGGTCATGGCCTGGGCGCCCGCGTCCGCCACCGTCGGGGACTCGAACACCTTCACCCCGGAGAAGTCCGCCCCGAAGGAGGCCTCCATCTTCTCCCGGATGGCGCCGGGCAGGTCCACCCGGCGGCCCATCTGCTCCTGGGAGGGCATCGCCCCCGCCGCCAGCTCCGAAAGGGACGGCCCCGGCGCGGCGGTCTGGGCTTTTTTCTCCGCCGGGGCGGCCTGGGCCCTGCGGCGGGCCTGATAGGTCTGGGACATAGGATCACTCCTCTCTCGGCGTGGGTCTCCCGCGGTCCGGGCCCCGCTTGGGTCATCGGAAGTCGTCTGCCAGCATCTGGAGATAGGCGTCGTACATCGCCTGCTTCTCCGGATCCCGGGTGGCGGTGCTCTTGCCCGTTTTGATGTCGTACTTGGACAGCCTGGCCATGGCGTTGGCCCGCCGGAGGTACGTCTGTCTCTTCTGCTGGATCTTCGGGTCGTTGGCCTTGGCCGGATCGTCCATCTGGGCGTTCACCGCCTGCAGATCCTCGGACATAGAGCGCCCCACCACCCGGTTCTGGAAGTCGCTCATCACCAGCGCGCTCTTCTGCTCCGGGGTCAGGTCCGCGTCCACGTCCTTGAAGGCCTCCTGCCCCAGCTGGACCAGATACTTGCGGATGTTGCCGTTGTTCACCAGCTCGGTGAGCTTGCCCAGGGCCGCCTCGTCGTTGAAGCCGTCGCCGCTGGTGGCCCGGTCGGCGATCTTTCGCATCGCCTTCGGCCCGCCCGCCACCTCCCGGAACATATCGTACATGACCTTGGAGTTCTCGTGGGCGCCGGTGGTGTCCCGCCGCAGACCGTTGGCGGCCACCTCCTCAAAGGTGAGCTTCCGCCCGCCCTGGTTCTGTTGGTAGTCCTGGAGCCTGGCGCTGGTCTCCGCCGCGCCCGCGCTGACCATGGCGTGGCGCTTGCGCTGGGTGCTGGCCTTCTCCGCCTGCATGGGCCCCGCGGCGCTGGCGGGCACGGCGCTGGCGCTGATGGGGGTCACAGGCCCTGTGTACACGCTCTCCCCCTGGGCGGCCAGGGCCCCCTGCCGGTCCGCCTGGGCCTCCAGGCCGGAGTCGGCTACAAAGCCCCGCCCGGCGCTCTCGCCCCTGGCCTGGCTGACCACGTGGGACAGCTCATGCCCCAACAGGGTCTGGCCGGAGGTGGAGGCCAGGTCCAGCTGACCGGGGGCGAAGGCGATGTTGCTCCCCATGGTCATGGCGTTGGCCCCCGCCTCCGCCACCGTCTCACTCTCGAACACCTTCACCCCGGAGAAGTCCGCTCCGAAGGAGGCCTCCATCTTCTCCCGGATCGCCCCGGGAAGGTCCACCCGGCGGCCCATCTGCTCCTGGGAGGGCATGGCCCCCGCGGCCAGTTCCTGAAGGGACGGCCCCGGCGCGGCGGTCTGGGCTTTTTTCTCCGCCGGGGCGGCCTGGGCCCTGCGGCGGGTCTGATAAGTCTGGGACACGGCCCTCGCCTCCTTTAGTTTCTTAGCGTCCCTTGGTCCTGTCCGCCGGGATGCTGAACGAATACTCCATCCGCCAGGGCTCCGCCTGCCTCGCCCGGTTCCCCACCAGGTCGGCGGAGGTGGTCCCACCCCGACGGGCCTTTCGGTAATCCTTCCGGAGCTGCCGCTGTCGATCCATGCCGCGCAGGCCCCGCTGGTTGTCGCTCACGCCCGCGGCGTAGGTCTCCATGCTGTATTGCGCCACCTGCCGGTCGCCGCCGAAGTTCTCGGCCGCGCTCTGGAACGCCGCCGCCCCCTTCTTGCCCAGCAGCACGCCCAGAAACTCCGGGTCGAGGGTCTGGAGCGCCCTGGTGCGCGCCGCCGTCGCCCCCGACCCGGCGTAGGCCGCCGCCCGGTCGCGGAAGCTCTCGCTGTTCATGGCCGCCGAGGCGGAGGTCATGCTCTGGGTCGTTTCCAGCGCGTCCTGCTTGATGTAGTTATGGATGTCCTCCAAGTTTCCCCGGGTGAGGAGCCTCAGGAACTTATTGCGCTCCCGCGCGTTCGTCATGGTGGCCAATCTTTGGCTGGCGTAGTCATAGTAGCTGTCCGGAGCGCCCTGCCTCATCAGGTAGCGCATATTCGTGTCCTTCGCCGGGCGGTCGCTCTGCTGAATGGCGGCCATCATCGCCTCGCCCGGGTCTACGCCCTCCGGGATCCCCCCCTGGGCCCCCTGGTCCAGAGCGTCCTGGGCGATGTCCTTTTTCTTCTTGGCCTGCATGGGCCCCGCCGCCCCGGCGGGCACGGCCGACGCGCCCACCGGGCTCACCGGTCCGGCGTAGGCGCTCTCCCCCTGGGCGGCCAGCATCCCCTGCCGGTCCGCCTGGGCCTCCAGGCCGGAGTCGGCCAGAAATCCCTGCCCGGCGCTCTCGCCCCTGGCTTGGGAGACGACGTGGGACAGCTCATGCCCCAGCACCGCCTGGCCCGACGTG
>CANRBW010000135.1 GCA_947628975.1 uncultured Oscillospiraceae bacterium
GGTCTCGGCGGCGGGGGGGGTGGGGGTGACCTGGGCGGCCAGGTACTGGCTCAGCGGTCCGGCCACCAGCTGGGCCGCGGAGGTGCCGAACTGCCCGTCGCTCATGGCGGCCTGGGCGGTGCAGACCCGGGCGATGGGGACGGTGCCGTCGGGGAGGACCAGGTTGTAGTAGGAGTAGCTCAGGCCGAAGAAGGAGGCCACGAACCGCAGGGGGATGAAGACCACGCCGTTGCGGGTGAGGATCCGGCCCTGGTACTCGTTGCCCTGCTTGTCCGCCGAGCCGGAGCCGCTGAGCTGGAAGATCAGGGTGAGTTTGCGGTTGAAGATGGTGAAGGTGCCGCCGGTGCGGTTCAGGGCGTAGGACAGGCCCAGCTCCTTGTTGTCCAGCACGCTGTAGGGGACGTAGATGGTCCCCGACCGCTGGACCGGCATCTGGTCGGGGGTGATGAGGCGCAGGAGGACAGAGTCGTTGACCCCCACCAGATAGATGCCGTCATAGGGGCCGGAGGCCAGGGTCCAGGGGACCAGCAGGACGGCCAGGGCGGCCAGAAGGCAGAAAAGGGCCACGAGGCGCTGTTTCATTGGGGGCCTCCTTTCCGCGCCGGACGCGGGCGCTCAGAAGTCGGCGCTGCCGACGGTGCGGGGGTGGAGCTCGACGTCGCGGATGTTGGAGATGCCGGTGAGGTACATCACCATCCGCTCAAAGCCCAGGCCGAAGCCGGCGTGGCGGCAGGAGCCGTAGCGCCGCAGGTCCAGGTACCACCAGTAGTCCTCCGGGTCCATCCCCAGCTCCCGGATGCGCCCCTCCAGCACGTCCAGCCGCTCCTCCCGCTGGGAGCCGCCGATGATCTCCCCGATGCCGGGGACCAGGCAGTCGGCGGCGGCCACGGTCTTGCCGTCGTCGTTGAGACGCATATAGAACGCCTTGATCTCCTTGGGGTAGTCGGTGACGAAGACCGGCTTTTGGAAGACCCGCTCGGTGAGGAAGCGCTCGTGCTCGGTCTGGAGGTCGCAGCCCCACTCCACCTTGTAGTCGAACTGGTCGTTGTGGGGGCGGAGGAGCTCCACCGCCTCGGTGTAGGTCACCCGGGCGAAGTCGCTGGAGGCCACGTGCTCAAGGCGCTCCAGCAGGCCCTTGTCCACAAAGGCGTTGAAGAACTTCAGCTCCTCCGGGCACCGGTCCAGGACGGCGCGGATGACCGACTTGATCATCTCCTCCGCCACGTCCAAGTCCCCGGCCAGGTCGCAGAAGGCCATCTCCGGCTCGATCATCCAGAACTCGGCGGCGTGGCGCTGGGTGTTGGAGTTCTCCGCCCGGAAGGTGGGGCCGAAGGTGTATACATTGCCGAAGGCCATGGCGAAATTCTCGCAGTTGAGCTGGCCGGAGACGGTGAGGCTGGCCCGCCGGCCGAAGAAGTCCTGGCTGTAGTCCACGCCGCCGTCGGGGAGGCGGGGCGGGTCGGCCAGGTCCAGGGTGGTGACCTGGAACATCTCCCCCGCCCCCTCGCAGTCGGAGGTGGTGATGATGGGGGTGTGGACGTAGACAAAGCCCCGGTCCTGGAAGAAGCAGTGGATGGCGTGGGCGCACACCGAGCGGACCCGGAAGGCCGCTGAGAAGAGGTTGGTCCGGGGGCGCAGGTGCTGGATGGTCCGCAGATACTCCACGCTGTGGCGCTTTTTTTGCAGGGGGTAGTCCGGGGTGGAGGGGCCCTCCACCCGGATGGACGTGGCCCGCAGTTCCAGGGGCTGTTTGGCCTGGGGGGTCAGCACCACCACCCCCCGGACCACCAGGGCGGCCCCCACGTTCTGCCGGGCGATCTCCCGGAAGTTGTCCACCTCCCCGTCGGCAAAGACCACCTGGAGGTTCTGGAAGGCGGAGCCGTCGTTGAGTTCGATAAAGCCGAAGGTCTTCATGTCCCGGATGGTCCGGGCCCAGCCGCAGACGGTGATCTCCCGGCCCTCCAGGGAGGCCATCTCCTCCCACAGGCGGCGAATGGTGGTCCTCTCCATAGCTGTCCCCTCTCCTTCTCATCCTTCTCCGCTCCGGCGGCGGTCCCGGACCGGTACCGTATCGGGAATATTATAGTATATCCTCCCCGGTTTTACAAGTGGGGAAATGGCCCTCATATTTCCCGGCGGGGGCTCATATGGTGGTGGGGAAACCGAGGTTGGGAGTGTTGCGCGTGAAGGAAAGGATCGAGGAGCGGGCCGTCACGCTGGCCCAGTACATCATAGAGAGCGGCGCCACCGTCCGCGCCGCCGCCGCCAGGTTCGGGCTGTCGAAGAGCACGGTGCACAAGGACATTTCCGAGCGCCTGGCCCAGCTCCGGCCGGCCCTCTACGAGCAGGCCAAGGCCGTGCTGGAGCGCAACAAGGCCCAGCGGCACCTCCGGGGCGGGGCGGCCACCCGGCGCAAGTACAAGGGGGCGTAGGTCCGGCGGAGGAGACGGTCAAAGAGGCGGCGCGCCCGCCCCTTTGACCGTTTTTTCACGGCCCGCCGGGGCCGCCTCCACGAAAAATTTTTCCCGGCAAAACACCAAGAGATGGTGGCGCAAAGGGGCGAAACGGGAAAAAGGCCCCAAGATATTGTTACAAAACCGTTGCGGAAGGGAAACAGGGAGAAACAAAACGGGGTTGACGAGCGGGGAAAAATGGGGTAAGATACATATTGTAACTGAATTGTAATCATTTGCCGCCCTCCGGGGCGGACCCCGCGGATATGAGAAGGTGAACCTCAGAATGGACGAGATACTGTACCCCGGCCAGGCGCCGGAGGTCCGGGCCGGAAGCGCCTCCGGCGCTCTGGGCCGCCGGGAGCGGCTGGAGCGGAAGCTGGAGGAGCTGGTGTTCCGCTATGACGCCTTTGTCCAGCGCCACCGCCCCAGGGCCAAGTGGTTCCTGGCCACGGCCCTGGCCGTGGGGGCGGTGACCACCGCCCTCACCGTCTACACCGTGGGCTACCGCGTGACGGTGGACGGCCAGGAGCTGGGCGTGGTGGCCAGCACCTCCCAGTTCCAGGCCATCGAGAGCCGGGTGGAGGACCGGGTGGAGCACATCCTGGGCCGGGACTACTCCCTCAGCGGCCATGTGAGTTTTGAGAGGCAGGTGGTGCCCAAGCGCCAACTCTCCGACCTGGCCGGCTTTGAGAGCTACCTGTTCGAGCAGGTGGACGAGGTGACCCAGGGCTATGTGCTGACGGTGGACGGCCAGGAGTTGACCGTCCAGACCGACACCGCCGAGCTGGACGCTCTGCTGGACTCCCTGAAGGCCCCGTATATCAACGAAAACACCGTCCTGGCCGAGTTCGCCGCGCCGGTGGGGGTGACCCGCCAGTATGTGGGCGTGGACCAGTTCCAGGAGGACCTGACCCAGGTGGAGGCGCTGCTGCGCTCCAACACCAGGGAGGCGGTGGTCTACACCGTGGTCAAGGGGGACACTTACAGCGGCATCGCCAGCCGCTACGATATGACGGTGGACGAGCTGCTGGCCATGAACCCCCAGGCCAGCCTGAACAAGCTGTTGATCGGCGACCAGCTCACCGTCTCCGCCAGCGTCCCCTACCTGGGGGTGCGGACGGTGGACAAGGTGAGCTATGAACAGGCCGTCCCAGCCCCGGTGGAGTATGTGGACGACGACTCCATGTACCAGGGGGACAGCAAGGTGCTGGAGAACGGGGCGGACGGGGTGGACCTGGTGGACGCCCGGATCGTCCGGCTCAACGGCGTGGAGCAGGAGCGGGAGATCCTCAACACCCAGACGGTGACCGTCCCCCAGACCAAGGTGGTGGCCCAGGGCACCAAGGAGCGGCCCAAGACCATGGCCAAGGGCTACTTCACCTGGCCGGTCCGGGGCACCATCACCTCCCGCTACGGCGGCCGCTCCCTCTTCGGCACCTATAACTTCCACGGCGGGCTGGACATCGCCGTGCCCTACGGCACCTCCATCAAGGCCGCCGACGGGGGCAGGGTGGTCACCGCCGGGTGGAACAACAGCTACGGCAACTATATCGTCATCGACCACGAAAACGGCAAGCAGACCTACTACGCCCACAACTCCAAGCTCCTGGTCAGCGTGGGCGACCGGGTCTACCAGGGCCAGGTGATCGCCAAGGCCGGCTCCACCGGCAACTCCACCGGCTCCCACTGCCACTTCGAGGTCCGGGTCAACGGCCAGCGCCAGAACCCCATCAACTACCTCCCCTGAGAGCCGGGGGTCAAACTCGTCAGAGAAGGGGCCGCCGGCCCCTTCTCTGTTTTTTTTCGCGCCCGCCCCGGGCGGGAGACGCCGGGGGCGTTTGACCCGCCGGGGGGGCGAATATTTATTCACTCGCACGAATACGGAAAAAATAATCTGTTGATTTTGTGGAAAATGACCTTGCATTGCCGGGGGATCTCAGTGTATAATGCAGATAATTCCCGCCCGGCTGTCCGGGCGGCATAAGGAGATTGAGTGAAAATGAAGAAGTATCTTGCTCTGTTGCTGGCCCTGGTGATGGTCCTGGCCCTGGCCGCCTGCGGCGGGAACGGCGACGCCCCCGCCACCGACGCTCCGGCCAGCGACGCCCCCGCCAGCGACGCCCCTGTCAGCGACGCTCCCGCCACCGACGCCCCCGCCACGGCGGCTCCCGCTCCCGACGAGCTCACCACCGTGGAGCCGGGCAAGCTGATCATGTCCAC
>CANRBW010000136.1 GCA_947628975.1 uncultured Oscillospiraceae bacterium
GTGCTGGTCAAGGGGATCAAATTCAATCTGGAGAACGAGGGCTACGAGGTCAGCGTGGGCGGCGACGGGGAGACCGCGGTCTCCCTGGCCCGGACCGGGGACTTCGACCTGATCATCCTGGACCTGATGATGCCCAAGCTGGACGGCCTGGCCGCCTGTCTGGCCATCCGGGAGTTCTCCACCGTGCCCATCATCATGCTCACCGCCAAGGGGGAGGACGCCGACAAGATCATCGGTCTGGAGTCCGGCGCGGACGACTACATCACCAAGCCCTTCAACATCCTGGAGCTGAAGGCCCGGATCCGGGCCATGCTCCGGCGCAGCGCCACCCAGGACCGCCGCCGCGGCGCCGCCCTGCTCACCCAGAGCCATGTGCGGCTGGACAGCGAGGGGCGGGCGGCCTGGAAGGGGGAGCAGAGCGTGGAGCTCACCGCCAGGGAGTTCGACCTGATGGAGCTTTTGATGCGCAACCCCGGCAAGGTCTACTCCAGGGAGAGTCTGCTGGACCTGGTCTGGGGGTACGAGTACGCCGGGGAGGAGCGGACGGTGGACGTGCACATCCGCCGTCTGCGGGAGAAGTTGGAGCGGGACCCGGCCAACCCGGAGCTGATCCTGACCAAGTGGGGCGTGGGCTACTACCTGCGCAACCGCTGAGAAAAAAGGAGGCACACCAAATGAAGATCGCGGTATTAGGCTCCGGCGGCTGGGGCACCGCCCTTTCCCTGCTGCTGTTGGAGAACGGCCACCAGGTCTCCCTGTGGTCCTACCAGGAGCAGGAGAGCGCCCGTCTGCGCCAGGAGCGGGAAAACCCGGTGCTCCCCGGCGTGGCCCTGCCAGAGGAGCTGGAGCTCACCTCCCAGCTGTCCTGCGTCCGGGGCTGCGGCGTGGTGGTGATGGCCACCCCCTCCTTCGCCGTGCGCTCCACCACCGCCCAGCTGGCCCAGGTCCTGGACCCGGAGACGGTGATCGTGTCGGTGTCCAAGGGGATGGAAGAGAACACCTGCCTCACCCTCACCCAGGTCATCCAGGAGGTCACCGGCGGCCGCTTCCCCGTGGCCGCCCTGTCCGGCCCCTCCCACGCCGAGGAGGTGGCCAGGGGCGTGCCCACCTCGGTGGTGGCCGCGGCCAAGGACCGCCAGGTGGCGGAGCTGGTCCAGGACCTCTTTATGAACGCCCACTTCCGGGTCTACATCACCGACGACATCCTGGGCGTCCAGCTGGGGGCGGCGCTGAAGAACGTGGTCGCCCTGTGCGCCGGGATCTGCGACGGGCTGGGCTTCGGGGACAACACCCGCGCCGCCCTGATGACCCGCGGCCTGGCCGAGATGGCCCGCCTGGGCCACGCCATGGGGGGCCGGCGGGAGACCTTCGCCGGGCTCACCGGCGCGGGGGACCTGATCGTCACCTGCACCTCCATGCACTCCCGGAACCGCCGGTGCGGCATCCTCATCGGCCAGGGCCGCCTGCCCAGGGACGCGGTGCGGGAGGTGGGGATGGTGGTGGAGGGGTACTACGCCGCCGCCGCCGCCCGGACCATGTCCCAGAAGTACGGCGTGGAGATGCCCATCGCCGAGGCGGCGTGGCGGGTGCTCTACCGGGGCAAGGACCCCCGGAACGCCGTCACCGAGCTGATGACCCGCGACAAGAAGCCCGAGACCGAGGCGGTCTGGGGCTGAGCCGCCATGTCCTCCCGCGGACGGTCCGCCCCCCGGGCGGACCCCGGCGCCCGCCGGTGGCCGGGCCTGCGCTTCAAGTTCGCCGTCACCTACGTCCTGCTCATCGCCGGGGTGCTGCTGCTGCTCAACACCTACCCCGTCCTGTTCAGCCAGGAGCTGATCTTCACCAGCAAGCAGGACGCCCTCCAGTCCCAGCTCTCCCTCCTCTCCTCCGGCCTCAGCGGTCTGGAGGAGGTGGACCCCGCCGGGGCCGGGCAGGTGATGGAACAGCTCTCCCTCCACGGCCTCACCCAGGTCATCATCACCGACGCCGCCGGCACGGTGGTCTACGACACCGACCAGTCCGCCGGCTCCATCGGCTCGCGCTGTGACTGGCCGGAGCTGGCCCAGGCCCTGAACGGCGACCGGGACGTGTTCCACTCCGCCTTCCGGTCCGGGGCCTTCCAGAGCCGCGCCGCCGCCCCGGTGACCGCGGCGGGCCGGGTGATGGGCGGGGTGTGCCTGTTTGAGTACGACGCGGACCAGGGCGGCCTGCTGTTGGACATCCAGCGCAACCTGGGCACCATCTCGGTGGTGGTGTGCGCCCTGGCCGTGGCGGTGAGCCTCCTGCTGTCCAAGGCCATCACCCGGCGCATCGACCAGCTCCTCCAGGCCGTCCGCCTGGTGCGGGAGGGAGAGTACTCCCACCGGCTCAAGGTCTCCGGCCACGACGAGCTGCGCCAGCTGGCTGACGAGTTCAACCAGCTCACCGGGCGGCTCCAGACCACGGAGGAGTCCCGCCGCCGCTTCGTCTCCGACGCCTCCCACGAGTTGAAGACCCCCCTGGCCTCCATCCGCCTGCTGGCCGACTCCATCCTCCACTCGGACAACATGGACCTCCAGACCGCCCGGGAGTTCATCGAGGACATCGGCCGGGAGTCGGAGCGGCTGAGCCGCATCACCGAAAAGCTCCTGACCCTCACCCGCATGGACTCCCTGCCGGAGGAGGGCCTGGACCTGGGCCCCACCGCCATGGCCCCCGTGGTGCGGAAGGCCGCCCATATGCTGGAGCCCCTGGCCGCCCAGAGCGAGGTGACCCTCTCCTGCGCCCTGGCCGACGGCTGCCTGGCGCCCTGCGGGGAGGACGACCTCTACCAGATCGTCTTCAACCTGATGGAGAACGCGGTGAAGTACAACCTCCCCGGCGGCTCGGTGGAGGTGACGCTGGACTCCGCCGGGGCGGGGACGGTGCTGAAGGTGGAGGACACCGGCGTGGGCGTGCCGGAGGAGGACCTGGCCCGGATCTTCGACCGGTTCTACCGGGTGGACAAGGCCCGCAGCCGCGCCGCCGGGGGGACCGGCCTGGGCCTGTCCATCGTCCGGGACGCGGTGCGCCTCCACGGCGGCACGGTGGAGTGCCGCCGCCGCCCGGAGGGCCAGGGCACCTGCTTCGTGGTCACCTTCCCGCCCCCCGGCCCGCCCGACCCCGCGCCGGAGCCGGGGCCGTAAATCCCCTTGTATCTTTCCTCCCGATGTAGTATAATAGGTCTGTCCCCGCCTGGGACCGTCCCGGCGGACCATCTGAACAAGGAGGTCGTACCACATGGATTTTGACGCCATCATGTCCAAGATCGGCGAAGTCGCCCAGAGCGGGGTCGCCAAGGCCAAGGACCTGGCCGAGATCGCCAAGCTGAAGGTGAACAACGCCACCGAACAAGACGCCATCCGCAAAGCCTACGCCGAGATGGGCAAGCTCTACTTCGCCCAGCACGCCTCCGACCCCGACCCGGAGTTCGCCGCCCTGTGCGCCAAGGTCACCGAGTGTCAGGAGCGCATCGCCTACAACAACGAACGCATCTCCGACATCAAACACGCCGACGGCATCACCGACGCCGACATCGAGGCCATGGCCGCCCAGATCCCCCTGGACGACCCCGCCCCCGACGGCGACGACTCCGCTCCCGACGCCCCCGACGGCGACGCCCCCCAGTCCTGAGCGACGCAAGACAGCGAAAGCCCGGCCATGGCACGCCATGGCCGGGCTTTTTCGCCGTCCCGCGGGGGGAGAAAAAAAGAAGGGGCGGTCGCCCCTTCTTTTTTTGCCGTTACAGCCATATCACATGGTCGGCCCGCTCCTCCAAAAAAGGCTGGTGGCCGGTGAGGACGATCCCCTTGCCCAGGGCCAGGAGTCGCTCCAGAATACGCATCTGCCGGGCCGGGTCCACCCCGGCGAAGGGCTCGTCCAGCAGGAGCCGGGCGCTGGGGAGGGCCAGGCACCGCCCCAGGGCCAGCCGCCGGGCCATGCCGCCGGAGAGCTGGGCGGGATAGGACCCCTCCTCCCCCGTCAGCTCCACCAGCTCCAGCAGGGCCGCCGCCTTGGCCCGGTCCGGCCGGGGCATCACGTCCAGCAGGTGCTGTTCCACCGTCCGCCAGGGCAGCAGCCGGTCCTCCTGGAACAGGAGGGCGCTGTCCCCGGCGCAGCGGGCGAAGATGGCCTTCAGCAGGGTGGTCTTCCCCACCCCGGAGGGGCCGGCGAGCAGGGTGAGGCCGCGGTCGGGGATGTGGAAGTCCCGGTGGTCGAAGACCACCTTCTCCCCGTAGCGGACGCAGAGGTCACGCACCTCCATGCTCCCGCCTCCTCTCCCAGCGCCGCCACAGGGCCCACAGGGCCCGCTCCAGCAGCAGAGACAGCCCCACCACCGCCGCGGTCCAGGCGAAGAGGTCGGCGGTCTCCAGATAGACCTTGGCGCTTTAGACCTGGGTGCCCAGGGCCAACCGGGGGCGGCTCAGCGCCTCGGCGGCCACCCCGGCCTTCCAGGCCAGGCCCATGGCGGTGCGGCACCCGGCGGCCACCGCGCCCCTGGCGCTGGGGACGTAGATCAGCCGCAGGGTCCTGGCCCCGGAGAGGCGGTAGCCGCCGCCATCTCCAGGAGCATGGGGTCGGTCTGGGCGATCCCCTGGGCGGTGGCCCCCCACACCACCGGGGCGG
>CANRBW010000137.1 GCA_947628975.1 uncultured Oscillospiraceae bacterium
GGTCATCATCGGCGGCTCCGGCTGCGGCAAGTCCACCCTCCTGCGCTGTATCAACCGCCTGATCACCCCCGACTCCGGCCAGATCTACTTCGACGGCCAGAACATCCTGGACCGTGGGGTGGACATCGACGCCGTCCGCCGCCGCATGGGGATGGTCTACCAGCAGTTCAACCTCTTCTCCCACCTCAACGTGCTGGAAAACGTCATCCTGGCCCCCATGAAGGTGGACGGCCGGAGCCGGGCGGAGGCGGTGGAGGAGGCCAGGCGTCTGCTGGAGCAGGTGGGGATGGGCAACCGCCTCACCCATATGCCCCACCAGCTCTCCGGCGGCCAGAAACAGCGGGTGGCCATCGCCCGGACCCTGGCCATGCGGCCGGAGGTCATCCTCTTTGACGAGCCCACCTCCGCCCTGGACCCCACCATGGTGGACGAGGTGGAGAGTGTCATCAAGGGCCTGGTCGCCTCCGGCATGACCAGCGTCATCGTCACCCACGAGATGCGCTTTGCCCGGAACGTGGCCACCAAGGCGGTCTTTTTGGCCCAGCACGGCGTCTACGAGCAGGGCCCCGCCCAGGAGCTCTTCCGCCACCCCCGGCGGGAGCTGACCCGCCAGTTCATCTACCGCTCCCGGATGCTGGAGCGGACCCTGACCCCCGCCGGCTATGACCTCTACGCCCTCGCCAGCGAGCTGCGGGCCTTCGCCTCCCAGTTCGAGACCAGCCGCAGACAGTCCACCCTGTTCAGCGCCCTGGGGGACGAGCTCCTCCACCCGGTGCTCTCCCAGGCGGAGCGGTCCCAGGCGGTGGTGCAGCTGGTGTGCGAGGAGTCCGGCCTCCGCCACCGGCTGATGGTGGGCTTCTCCGGCCTGGCCGGGGACCCCCTGGCCCCGCCCTACCTGGACCAGCTGAACCTGGCGATCCTCCGTCGGTACGCCGCCGCCCTCCACAGCGCCCCCCAGGGGGAGGGCCGCTGGGAGGTCACCCTGGAGATGGACTGAACCTGGTCCAAAAAGGCGGGGCGGAAACAGGGCCCTGTAAATAACGCGATGGAGGAAGTGGATCATGAAAATCACGAACGATTCGGCGTTGACGATCGGGAGACTGATGGGCAGGATCAAAGCGACGAACGAGGAAGCCGTGGCCGTGGGCCTGACGCTGGGAACGGAGGAGACGGACGGGGAAGCCTGACCGGGCGGGGACCCGGCGGCGGGACCATCCTCCCCTCTCTGCCAATCAAAAAATCGGGGCGGCCCCTTGGGGCCGCCCCGATCTTGTTCTGGTTTATCCCTCCTGGGCGGCGAAGCGGCGGAGGAGGGTGGCCACCTCCGCGCGGGTGGCCTGGCCCTGGGGGTCCAGCCGGGCCCCGTCCTTGCCGGTGAGGACGCCACCCTGCACCGCCCAGCGCATGGCGCTCTGGGCCCAGTCGGAGATGGTATCCACGTCCTCGAACCCCGCCAGGCCCATGGCGGCGTCCACCTGGGGGCTGTTGGCGTAGCGGTAGAGCATGGTCACCAGCTGCTCCCTGGTCACACTCCCCTCCGGATCAGACCCGTCGGAGACCCCGGAGGCCACCGCCCAGGCCATGGCTTGTTCGTACCAGGTCGAGCCGCCGGAGGTGTCCTGCCCGGCCAGGCGGGCCAGCACCGTCACCCACATGGCGCGGGTCATCTGCTCCTCCGGGGCGAAGCGCCCCTCGCCCACGCCGTTGAACAGGCCCCGCTCGGCCACAAAGGTCACGCCATCGGCGTACCAACTGCCCGCCGCCACGTCGGTGAAGACGGGGGTCTGGGTGAGGGCGTAGAGGGCCAGCTTGCCGCTCTCCTTCAGGGCCACCCGGCCGGTGGTCAGGTTCTCCACCTCCTGATACCGGCAGGGGAGGACTTCCGCTCCCGCGGCGTCCAGCACCCCCCAGCGGCCCGCCAGCTCCACCCTGGCCAGGCCGTCGCCGTAGCTCATGGCGCTGTCATACCGGAAGGGGACCACCTGGTTCCCGGCGGGGTCGATGTAGCCCCACTTGCCCTCCAGCGCCACCGGGGCCAGGCCCTCGGCGAAGGCGTAGGCGGCGTCATAGCGCGGGGGGATGGCCTCCGTCCCGGCGGCGGGGTCCGCGTAGCCCCACTTCCCGTCCCGGGCCACGAGGGACCGGCCCTCCATCACGCCGTACGCCCCGCCGTCGGCGGCCTCGTAGCGGAGGGGCAGGACCTCGTTGCCGGCCTGGTCGATCAGCCCCTCTTTCCCGTCCAGGCTCACCACGGCGTAGCCGCCGGCGAAGTCGTAGGCGTCGTCATACTTCAGGGGGATCACCTCCCGGCCCTCCGGGTCCAGGTAGCCGTACTTGCCGTCCCGGGCCACCAGGGCCCGGCCGTCGTTGAAGGCGTATGCCTCGTCGTAGCACAGGGGGGTGATCGCCGCGCCGGCGGCGTCCAGATAGCCCCACTTGCCCCCCTCTTCCACAATGACCAGGCCGCTCTCGCTGGCGCTGGCCGCGGCCTCATACCGGCAGGGGAGGACCTCCGTCCCGGCGGGGTCGATGTAGCCCCACTTGCCCTCCAGCTCCACCGGCGCCAGGCCGCCCAGGAAGGCGTAGACCCCCTCATACCGGCAGGGGATGATCTCCGCCCCGGTGGGGTCGAGGAAGCCCCACTTGCCGTCCCGCTCCACCGGGGCGCGGTCTTCGGAGAAGTAGGACGCCGTGTCATACTGGAAGGGGGTCACCGCCGTGCCGGTGGCGTCGATGTAGCCCCACTGGCCGTTGAGCCGCACCGGGGCCAGGCCGTCGTGGAAATCGCCCCCGCCCTCATACAGGCAGGGGATGACCTCCCGGCCGGAGAGGTCCACATAGCCCCACAGGCCGTCCCGCTCCACCATCACCAGGCCGTCGGAGTAGTACCCCACCGCGTCATACCGGGCCGGGGTGAGCCGCGCCGCCCGCCAGGGCGCCGCCGGGGCGACGGGGGTCTGGGTCAGGGAGAAGAGGGCCCACCGGTCCTCCCTCTCCAGGGCCACCACTCCCTCGCCCAGACAGGCCGCCCCCTGGAAGCGGACGGGGAGCACCTCCTGCCCGGTCCAGTCGATCACGCCCCAGGCGTCTCCCTGACGCACCGCCGCCAGGTCGAAGGTCATGGCCGCCTCCTCGTCATACCGGGCGGGGACGACCTCCTCCCCGGCCGCGTCCACATAGCCCCACTTCCCCTCCTGGCACACCCGCGCCAGGCCGTTGACGGGGCCGAACAGCTCCTCCTCGCCAAAGTGGAAGTCGGTCCACTCCTCGCCCTCCTGGTCCACATAGCCCCACTTTCCGTCCCGGGCCACCAGGGCGACCACCTCCCCGTTGAAGAGGTAGACCGTGTCGTAGCGGAAGGGGATGACCTCCTCCCCCGTCAGGTCCAGATAGCCCCACTTCCCATCCAGCTTCGCCGGGAACAGGCCGGTGTTCGCGTCGAGGTAGAGCTCCTCATACGAGCAGGGGACCACCTCCCGGCCCCGGACGTCGATCACGCCCCACTTGCCGCCCAGCTCCACAGGGGCCAGGCCGTTGACGAAGTCGTAGGCGTCCTCATAGCGGCAGGGGATCACCTCCGCCCCGGCGGGGTCCAGATAGCCCCACTTGCCCGCCGCCTGGACCGAGGCCAGGCCGCTGAAGGCGCCGTAGGCGTCGTCATAGACCGGCTGGGTGACCGCCGCGCCGGCGGCGTCGATCAGCCCCCACCTCTCCCCGTCCAAGCTCGCCCCGGTCACGCCGCCGGAGAAGTCCCGCACCTCGGCGTACCGGCAGGGGATGACCTCCTGGCCGGTCCGGTCCACAAAGCCCCACTTGCCGTCCAGCTCCACCGCGGCCAGGCCGTCGGCGGTGAAGGCCCGCGCGTCGTCATAGCGGGGGGCCGCCACCTCCGTCCCGGCGGGGTCCACAAAGCCCAGCTTGTCCTCCCGCTCCACCAGAGCCAGGCCCTGGATAAAGCTGTTCCCGCCGGTGTAGACATAGTCGGTCAGCTGGGTGAGGGTCCACCCCTGGGCGGCCTCCGGCTCCTCCGCCGCCGCGGCGGCGGGGACCAGGGCCAGCGCCAGGGCCAGGACCAGCGCCAGGGCCAACATTCTACGTTTTTTCATGTCAGATCCCTTCCTTTCTGATGTTCCTTCCCGTCCACCGGCCGGGGCCGCGCCCCGCCCGGAGGTCCACTCGGTCACCGGTCCGCCTCCACAAACCGCCGGAGGAGGACCGCCACCTCCGCGCGGGTGGCCCGGCCCTGGGGGTCCAGCCGGGAATCGTCCTTGCCGGTCAAAACGCCGTTTTGCACCGCCCAGCGCATGGCGCTCCGGGCCCAGGCGGAGACGGCGTCCACGTCTTCAAAGCCCGCCAGGCCCATGGCGGCGTCCACATCCGGGCTGTTGGCGTAGCGGTACAGCATGGTCACCAGCTGCTCCCTGGTCACGCTCCCCGCCGGATCGGACCCGTCGGAGACGCCGGAGGCCACCGCCCAGGCCACGGCCTGGTCATACCAGGTCGAGCCGCCGGAGGTGTCCTGCCCCGCCAGACGGGCCAGGACGGTCACCCACATGGCGCGGGTCATGTTGTCGTTAGG
>CANRBW010000138.1 GCA_947628975.1 uncultured Oscillospiraceae bacterium
TGTCAGGTTATCGCAGACCGGTTGCTGGAAGCCAGAATCCCACCCACCCCTGGTGAGAACAGCAGATGTACAGCGCCTATCCTTGCGACGCACAGCAGACGTACACCGCCTAGCCCTGCAACGCACAGCATAGTACACCGCCTAACCCCGCTAGGTTATCGCAGAGTCGTTGCTGGAAGCCAAAAGCCCACCCGCCCCTGTTTGAGACAGCAGACGTACACCGCCTAGTCCTGCGACGCACAGCGATGTACAGCGCCTAGCTCTGCGACGCACAGCAGATGTACACCGCCTAGTCCTGCGACGCGCAGCAGAGAGCCCCGGCTGCGCGGCAAAGTTCCCCCGCGATGGCTTGTTTTTTCCCGGGGAATGTGGTAAGATAAGGTATTCTGGGGATCAGTCCCCTGGGGAGGGACGGCGGTGGGCTCCATCACTGGCTTTCTGGACCACATGGACTGGGACGGTCTGCTGACCGCCCTGTTCTCCGCGGTGGCGGCGCTCATCTGCCTCACCGTCCACGAGTTGTGCCACGGGGCGGCGGCCTACCGCCTGGGGGACCCCACCGCCAAGAACGCCGGGCGGCTGACCCTGAACCCCATCCGCCACATCGACCCCCTGGGTCTTCTGCTGATGATCACCGCCCATGTGGGCTGGGCCAAGCCGGTGCCGGTGGACCCCCGGCACTTCCGCCACCCCAAGCGGGACATGGCCCTCACCGCCCTGGCCGGGCCGGTGTCCAACCTGGTCCTGGCGTGGCTGTTTCTCCTGCTGGGGGGCGGCGCGGTCCGGCTGCTGCCGGTCCTGGCCCTCCGGGGCGGCCCGGAGTGGGCGCTGGAGGCGGCCCTCGGCCTGGCCCGGTTCCTGGTGAACGCCGCGGTGCTCAGCGTGGGGCTGGGGATCTTCAACCTCTTTCCCATCCCGCCCCTGGACGGTTCCAAGGTGCTGTTCTCCTTCCTGCCCGACCGGACCTACGCCGCCATCCTGCGCTACGAGCGCTACGGGATGCTGCTGATGCTGGCGGCGGTGTGGCTGGGCTGGCTGGACAGGCCCCTGACCTTCCTCATCTCCCACGCGGTCAACGCCCTGGGCGCGGTCAGTTTTTACCCCTACCCTCTGTTTTAGCGCCCGCCGGGGCCGGAAAGGAAGTGAGGGACGTTGGAGGAGCTCACCTTTCATCTGGAGCGCGTGGTCAAGACCAGAGAGGACGCCATGGAGGACTTCAACGGCCCTCTGGACCTGATCCTGAGTCTGCTGGCCAAGAACAAGATGGAGATCCGGGACATCCAGATCTCCCTCATCCTGGACCAGTACCTGGCCTGGATGGACCGGCGCAAGGAGCTGGACCTGGAGGTGGCCAGCGAGTTTGTCACCATGGCGGCCCACCTGGTCTACATCAAGACCAGGATGCTCCTGTCCATCCACGACGAGGAGGCCATGAGCGAGATGGAACAGCTCATCGCCGACCTGGAGGCCCACCAGCGCCACGAGAGCTATCTGAAGATCCAGGCCGTCGCCCCCCGCCTGGGGGAGCGCTACCTCTACGGCCGGGACTATATCACCAAAGGCCCGGAGCACCTGCCGGTGAACAAGGTCTACCACTACCAGCACCAGCCCCAGGACCTCTACCGGGCCATCTCCCTGACCATGGAGCGGCTGGACAACCGTCTGCCGCCCCCCATGACCGCCTTCGAAGGCATCGTGGGCCGGGAGCCCTACCCCGTCGGCGACAAGGCCGGGGAGGTGATCCAGCGTCTGCGCTCCTTCGGGGTGGTCCGCTTCCTCTCCCTGTTCCAGGGCAGCCGCAGCCGCAGCGAGATCGTGGCCACCTTCCTGGCGGTGCTGGAGCTGTGCAAGGCCTGCCGGGTCCTGCTGGCGGGCACGGCGGAGGACTGCACCGTCACCTGTATCGACGACAGCGACTTCTCCCCCGACGCCGGCATCGACAGCTATTGACAAGGAGGCGAGGACCAGTGGAGCTCAAGGACACCCAGCACGCCATCGAGGCCATCCTGTTCGCCGCCGGGGATCCGGTGGGGGTGGAGCGCCTCTGTCTGACCCTGGAGCTGGACCGGGAGACGGTGGAGGAGCTGTGCCGCAACCTCTCCGACCAGCTCAGCTACGAGCGCCGGGGCATCCGGGTGGTCCAGCTGGACGACGCCTGGCAGATGGTCTCCGCCCCGGAGTACGCCCCCACCGTCCGCCAGACCTTTGAATCCCGCAAGCCCGCCCGGCTCTCCCAGCCCGCCTTGGAGGTGCTGAGCATCATCGCCTACTTCCAGCCCACCACCCGCGCCTATGTTGACCAGGTCCGGGGGGTGGACAGCTCCTACACCGTGGGCCTTCTGCTGGAGCGGGAACTCATCGAGGAGTGCGGCCGCCTGGCGGTGCCGGGGCGGCCCATCCTCTACCGCACCACCAAGAGCTTCCTGCGCTCCTTCGGCCTGAGCTCCCTGGCCGACCTGCCGGAGCTGCCCAACTCCACCCCGGAGGACGGGCAGATCACCCTGGAGCTCCAGGCCAGCATCGAAAAGCTCCGGGCCCAGGAGGAGATGGCCGACGTCACCGACGACGAGCTCCTCGCCGCGGCGGCCCGCTTGGCCGCGGAGGAGGCCGCCCCCCTCTCGGAGGAGGACTTTCCCCCCACCGACGACCCCGAGCCGCCCCGGGCCGGGGCCCCGACCCCCGGCGGGGACGAGGACGCGTAGATGAAGGTCCTGGGTATCGTCCTGCTGGTCCTGGCCGCCCTGGCCCTGCTCCCCCTGGGAGTCCGGGCCCGATATGACCGGGACGGCGTCTTCCTCCAGGCGCGGCTCTGGCTGTTCCGGGTGCGGCTCCTCCCCGCCAAGGCCAAGGGGGAGAAGAAGGCCAAAAGGCGCAAAGCGCGCGCAAAGCCCAAGCCGCCCAAGCCGGAGGCGGAGGAGCGGCCCCCGGACAAAAAAGGCGGCGCGCTGGACCCGGTCCGGGCTGCCCTGCCCCTGATCCGTCCCGCCCTGTCCGGGCTCCGGCGGCGGCTGACCATCCGGGACCTGGAGCTCCACGTCACCTGGTCCGCCGCCGACCCCGCCGACGCCGCCATCGGCTACGGCCGGGCCCAGGCCGCCCTGGGGGCCCTCCAGGCGGTGGTGGAGGAGGGGTTCCGGGTCAGGCGGAGCCGCCTGGGCTGTTCGGTGGACTTTGAGCAGACCTCCCCCACTGTCTACGCCGACGCCACCCTCACCATCCGGCTGGGCCAGGTGGTCACCCTGGTCCTCCCCCTGCTGATCCGGTTTCTGGCAAACTTCTCCCGCATCCGGCGGGAGCGGACGAAAAATAACAGGAAAGAGGCGTAAGCTATGAGCGAAGCGTGTCACCATCCCGTGGACGACCTGATGACCACCACCCTGCAAAAGATCAAGGAGATGGTGGATGTGGACGTCGTGGTGGGCAAGCCCATCCAGACCCCCGACGGCCTCACCCTCATCCCCGTCTGCCGGCTGTCCATGGGCTTTGCCGGCGGCGGAAGCGAGTTCGGCAAGACCCCCAGAGTGGAGGGCAAGAACAACTTCGGCGGCGGCTCCGGCGCGGGGATCAAGGTGGACCCGGTGGCCTTCCTGGTGGTCCGGGGGGACAACGTCCGCCTGCTGCCGGTGGGGATGCCCCCCGCCGGGCCGGTGGACCGGGTGGTGGAGATGGTCCCCGACGTGGTGGACAAGGTCACCGCCTACCTGGACCAGCGCAAGAGGGATAAAGAGTCCTTCTGACGGGATACTAAAGCCAACTCATGGTCTTGTGAGGTGGCTTTGCATGGGAAAGAAAGGTCTGTCCTGGCTTCTGGCGGGGGCGGTTTGCGCCCTGCTGTGTCCCCCGCCCGCCGCCGGGGCGGTCTCCACCGGGGCCCAGGCCGCCATCCTGATGGAGTGCGGCTCCGGCCGGGTCCTCTACGCCCACAACGAGCTGGAGCCCCGCTCGGTGGCCTCGGTCACCAAGCTGGTCACCGCCCTGACGGCGGTGGAACTCTGCCCTGAGGTGGACGCGCCGGTGCGGGTGGACCCCGCCGCGGTGGGGGTGGAGGGCTCGTCCATGTACCTGGCCGCCGGGGAGGTCCTGTCCCTGCGGGACCTGCTCTACGGCCTTCTGCTCTGCTCCGGCAACGACGCGGCCGTGGCCATCGCCATCCACTGCGCCGGGGACGTGGCCGCCTTCGCCCGGCGGATGAACGCCACCGCCGCCGCCCTGGGCATGAGCCGGTCCCACTTTGAGAACCCCAGCGGGCTGGAGGCGGAGGGGCACTACTCCTGCGCCTACGACCTGGCCCTGTGCGCCCGCGCGGTGCTGGCCCACCCCCTGCTGGCCCAGATCGTCGCCACCAAGTCGATCACCCTGGGGGCGCGGACCCTCCGCAACCACAACAAGCTCCTCTGGAGCTATCCCGGCTGCGTGGGGCTGAAGACGGGCTACACCGCCAAGGCCAGGCGCACCCTGGTCTCCGCCGCCCGGCGGGGGAGACCAGGGTG
>CANRBW010000139.1 GCA_947628975.1 uncultured Oscillospiraceae bacterium
GGCGGCGGGGGCCTCCTCCTTCTTGGCGTCCTTGCCGTCCTTATCCTTGGCGGGGGCGGGGACGGGGGCCGCCTTGGCGGCGCCGATCTCCAGCCGGATGAGGTCGCTCTTGGCGGTGCGGACCACGGCGTTGTTCAGGGCGCCCTCCTTCAGGGACAGGCACTCATAGGTCTCCACCGCCTCGCCCAGCCGGGCGGTGATGGTGACCTCGCAGGTCTTGATGTACTTGGCGGTGCCCACCTTGGTGTCCGCCACGTCCAGGGTGCAGGGGGCGTCCAGGGTGACCACCTTGTCCAGCACGCTCTTGACGGTGGCGTAGGCGGTGCTCTTGCCGTCGAACAGCTCCACCACGTCGCCGGGGTTGAAGCCGTCGGCGTTCTTCAGGGTCAGGTCCGCCCCGTTGACCGCCAGCACCTGGGTCTTGGCCTTGGAGGCGGGGGCCACGGTCACCCGCATATCCTCCGCCCACGCGCCGGGGCTGGCCGCGGAGATCTTCAGCACCCCCACGGTGATGGAGGCCACCTTGGCGTCCCCGGGGACCGCCCGCATGATGTAGGCCCTGGAGCCGCCGTTGGCGAAGAACTGCTCCACCGCGTAGGGCAGGAAGCGGTTGTTGCCGTACCCGGCCTCGCTGAGGTAGCCCCCGTACAGCCGCCGGTAGTCGGCGAAGCTGGTGACCAGCTGGGGCTGGCCGATCACCGGCCCCCGCTCCGCCAGCCCGACAAAGCCGGCGGTGCTGGTGCTGGCGCCTTGCATCGGCGTCGCGCCGGAGTCGTATTCCTCCACATAGACGCCCGGAGATAGATACTCTGCCATGTCTCCTCGCTTCACGCCCCGCGGCGGTCTCCGCCCGGGGGTGAAGCTCCCTCCTTTCTGTGGTCAAATGATTTTTTTGCCGGATATTCCAAAACGCGGACGGGCCGCGTAATTCGGACTCACTCCACCGCGGGGAGCAGGATCCCTCCCGCGGCGGCGGACAGCGCCTCCCAAAACCGGGGGAGGACCGCCCCGCCGTACTCGATGGCCTGGGCCAGCTGGTCCTGGGCGTCGCACCGCTCCCGCAGCTCCGCCCCGTCCCGGAAGACCAACCGCTCCTCCTGGAGGAAGAACCCGCCCCGGATCACTCTGCCATTGAGCCGGGAGCAGAGCGCCAGCGCCGTCTCCTCCGACCGGACCGGCACCGGGTGGATGTGGTAGACCATGGCCAGGCTCCCCCGGCATTGGCACAGGACCTGCCAGCGGCAGCCGCCCTGGGCCAGGGTCAGCCGGAACCGGCCCTCTCCCTCCTCCCGGAAGTCCACCCCGGTGCGCTCCAGCAGGGACCGGGCCTCCTCCGCCGCCTCCACCGGGAGGTCGAAGCGCGGCTCCACCGTCCCCACCTCCTCACGCCCCCGCCGTCAGCGGCGCGGGCTGGACCAGGGTCGGCGCCATGGCCGGCACCGGGAAGGGGGCGGTGTCCGGCTCCCCCGCGGGCATGGCCAGGGCCGCCTCCTCCGGCGGGGCCTGTCGGACCGCCAGCAGGGCCGCCATGGCGGTGTTACCCACCCGGCCCGCCAGCTCCTCCAGGGTCCGGGGCGGCGCCTCCAGCAGGGAGGTCCCCTCCAGCGCCGCCTGGGCCAGCGCGGATACCTGGGTCAGGTCCGCCCCGTCCCGCCGGTCCCGGCGCTCCGGGGTCTTCCCCTCCGGCCGGTCCGTCCGGGCCGTCCGGACCGCCCGCTCCTGTCGCTCCAAAGGGATTCTCCTCCTCCCCGTCCGGCTCCTCCGGACCGTCGCCGCCCTCCGGGGGCGGCGGGGCTCCCAGGGCCTCCCGCAGCGCCGCGTCCAACGCGGCGGGGAAGCCCGGCTCCTCCATCTCAGCCAGGGCCTCGCTGGCCCGGTCGGAGAGGAAGCGGAGCTTGTTGATGAACTCCACCCGCATCCGGGCCTTCTTGTCCAGAATGGTCCGGGTCCGGTCCACCGCGCTCTGGAGTAGGCCGCGCTCGTCGGCGCTCAGGGCCTCTCCGTCGCCCAGCCGGTCCAGGTACTGCTCCAGCAGGTCCTTCTCCCGGCTGTCGTCCAGGAAGGGGTACATCTTCCACAGCGTCTCCGCCCCGTACCGGCCGGTCTCGGTCCGGCTCAGACCCCCGGTCACCAGCTTCTGCATATCCTCCACGGTGCGGCGGGCGTCCCGCAGGGTGTCCACCACCACGCCCACGGCGCTGTCGGTGAAGGTGCGGTTGAAGACCACCTGGTCGGGGATGTGGCCGGGGACGTTCCGCACCGGGGAGGCCCCGTCGAACAGCCGGCGCTGTTGTTCCCGCACCGGCTGGGACTGGCCGATGGTCTTCTTCAGGCAGGAGAAGAGCATCATCCGCCCCGTCCCCTGAAGGACCGCCGCCGAGAGGGTGCCCCGCTGGAAGGCGGTCTCGGAAAACCGGCCGAGGGCGGCCTGGTCCTCCGGGTTCTTGCTCTGGTAGAAGGCCCGGCTGGAGGCGGGGTCCGGACCCCGTTCCTCCCCTGGACCGCCGTAGAAGCTCTCCGGCCCGCGGCCCGTCTGTCCCGGCGGGGCGGCGGTCTGCCCCGGCGGAGCGGCGGTCTGTCCCGGCCCGGGGGCGGGGCCCGCCTCCTCCTCCGGCCCGCCCTGGGCGCGGGTGAGGTCGCCGATGTGCTTGCGGCCCATGGCGTCAAAGGTCTGCTGAAAATTCTCGGTGATGTGGTACACCGGGTCCCGGTACTGGAAAAACTCGCTCCCCGCGGCCCAGGCGGACTGCCGCAGAAGGGTCTTTTCCAGCTGGGCCCGCTGCCTGGGCAGGGGCGGGAGTTTCCGCCGGGTCTTGATCTGGCTCACGGCGCGTCCCTCCCCAGGGCCAGGGCCATGCTCCGGGCGATCTGGGCGAAGGTCACCGGCCGCAGGATGAAGTCGGCGCAGTGGATCCGCACGCAGGCCAGGGCGTACTCCCTGGTGTCGTCCACCAGAACGATGGGCAAGGACTTATCCCGCTCCCGAAGGCGGCTGGCCTGGAGAAAGCCGGTGCTTCCGCCGAAGCAGATGTAGACCAGGTCGAACCGCTCCTGCCTGTCGTGGAAGGACTGGGGGTCGGGGAAGGTCTGAAGGGAGACCGGGAACTGGTAGAGGGCGCAGTACTCCTCGATCCAGTGGACCATTTGCTCGGCCTCCTGCCGGACGCTCTCGCAGACCGCGATCCTCATTCCATCCCCCCTCCGTGACCGCCTCTCCGGCGCGGACGCCGGGTCCCCTTATGGGATGGTCCTATCATATCCTCCCTCTCCCCCCATTTCAAGGAAACCGGCGTGAACGCCCGGAATCCTTCCTGAAGTGCATCCCCCGCCCCGCCCCCTGTTGCACTTTAGCAGCGTTTAACGCTATCCGTGCCGGTTTCCTTGCCCTTTCCCCTGTGGTGTGGTAGAGTAACCTCGTGACAGCATATCCTGGCCGACCGCGCCGGAGAGGGGGGAGAGGCAGATGTGGACCCAGATGGAAAAGCAGGTCCCGGAGCAGACCGGGACCAAGGCGGCCCCCGCCGCCCCGGAAACGGCGGCCGCCCAGCTGGGCCAGATCGCCCAGGCCGCCGCCTCTGACGGCGGGCCCCGCCGCCCCCTGGACCTGAACGCCGCCATGCGGGAGCGCATGGAGCGGCAGTTCGGCCTGGACTTCTCCGCCGTCCGGCTGGAGGAGTCCCCCATCCCCGCCCAGCTGGGGGCGGACGCCCTGGCCCAGGGGGACCTGATCCGCTTCGCCCCCGGCGCCTTCCGGCCGGACACGGCGGAGGGGGACCGGCTCCTCTCCCACGAGCTGGGCCACCTGGTCCGGCAGAGCCGGGGCCTGCCCCGGGACGCGGAGGCGGGGATGCCCTACTTCGACCCCGCCGCCGAGCGGGGGGCGGACGCCCTGGCCCACAACGCCCCGGAGACCGGCGCGCTCCAAACCTTCTCCCCCGTCCCCGCCGCCCAGGCCCCCATGGAGGGCAACCGCCTCTCCCGCTGGGTCCGCGGCGCCCTGGCCCGGCGGCGGGCCCGCCGGGGGGCCGAGTCGGACGGCGTGGAGCTGGACGACCTGGACACCCCCGCCCCCGCTCCGGCCCCCGCCCCGGTCGCCGCCCCGGCGGCCCGCCCGTCCGTCTTCAGCCGGATGGGCAACTGGTTCCGGGACAAGAGACAGCGCGCCGGCGGATGGCTCCAGGACAAGAGACAGCGCGCCGGCGGCTGGTTCCAGGACAAGGCGCAGCGCCTCGGCGGCTGGTATCAGGACAAGAAACAGCGCCTCGGCGCGTGGAAGTCCCGGATGGCGGCCATGGGCGGCGGCCCCGGCTCCGCCCGGGGCGGGCACCGGTTCAACACCCTGCGGAACGTCGCCCTCCAGCGCCGGGCGGAGCGCCGGGTGCTGGCCCGCGCCATGGCCGAACAGCGGGCCCGTGAGGCCCAGGCCGCCACCGCCCAGGCCG
>CANRBW010000140.1 GCA_947628975.1 uncultured Oscillospiraceae bacterium
GATCCGGTTGGCCCGGTCGGTGAGGACCAGCAGGATCTGCCCCGGGGCCAGAGGGACGCGCAGACGCTGTTCCAGGTACCGGCTCACGTCGTCCCGGTCGCGCATATAGAAGGGGACGGCCTGGCGGCACTGGCGGGCCATCTGGGTGATGAGCCGGGGGACCAGGTTGAGGAAGTGGGCGGTGGAGGCGCCGATGCCCGGAACGGTCATCAGGTCCTCCGCCGGGGCGTCCAGCACCCCGGCCAGGGTGCCGAAGCGGTCCAGGAGCAGGTGGGCGGTCCGGTTGACGTCCCGCCGGGGGATGGCGTAGCACAACAACAGCTCAAGCACCTCGTGGTCCTCGAAGCTGTCCAGGCCGGTGGTCAGGAACCGCTTGCGGAGCCGGGCCCGGTGCCCGGCGTGTACGCCGCCGGGCTTGGGCTCCCGGTCCTCAGGGGGGCGTTTCTTCTCCATCACGTCCTCCGCGCCGGAAAGGACAGGGCGAACAACAGCGCCAGCACCAGGGTGACGCACGCGCCGGTGGAGGCCCCCAGGGCGTAGGAGAGCAGGAGCCCCGCCACGCCGGAGACCAGGGCGATGAGCACGGAGAACAGGTGGTACTGCCGCACGTTCCGGGCCACGTTCCGGGCCCCCGCGGCGGGGAGGACCAGCAGGGAGTTGATGACCAGCAGTCCCACCCAGGTCATGGACAGGGTGACGGTCAGGGCCACGGCGGAGGTGAACAGCCACTCCTGCACGCTGACCCGCACCCCCCGGCTGGCGGCCAGGGCGGGGTGGACGCTGGAGAGGAGGATGCGGTCGAAGGCGCACAGCCACAGGACCACCACCGCCAGCAAAAGCAGGGCCAGCAGGCCGATCATGGCCGGCTCCACGCTGAGGATGTCGCCGATGAGGTAGGCGTTGAACTTGGTGAAGCTGCCGCCCCCCAGGGTGGCCAGAAAGATCCCCAGGGCCACCGCGGCGGAGGAGAAGACGCCGATGACCGTGTCGCTCTGCAGATGGGTGCGGCCCTTGACCCAGGTGAAGAGCCCGGCCAGGACCAGGGCGAAGACCGCCGCCGCCCACATGGGGTCGGACAGGCGGCACAGCGCGCCGATGGCGATGCCGGTAAAGGCGCTGTGGCCCAGGGCGTCGGAGAAGAAGGACATCCGGCTCTCCACCACCATGGTGGACAGCAGACCGAACAGGGGGGAGATCACCAGCACGGCCAGCAGGGCGTTTTTCATAAAGTCCAGCCCGTGGGCCCAGGAGAAGGGGAGCAGTTCCACCAGCGAATACCAAAGCGCCATCTTACGCGCCCTCCCTGTCCAGCCGCAGGTGGAAGACCTGGGCAAATTCCGGGGAGTCCATGACCTCCCGGGCCGGGCCCACCTTCAGCACGGTCTCCTTCATCAGCACCACCTTGTCGGCGTAGTCGCAGAGGTTGGAGAAGTCGTGGGTGGAGAGCAGGACGGACAGGTCGAAGACCCGCCGCAGCTCGTCCAGCAGCCGCAGCAGGCGCAGCTCCCCCTCCACGTCCACCCCGGAGAAGGGCTCGTCCAGGATGAGGATGTGGGGCAGGGGCTCCAGGGCCAGGGCCAGCAGGACCCGCTGGAGCTCGCCGCCGGACAGGGAGCCCAGGCGCTGGTCGATAAGGGTCTCGCCGTGGACCCTGGCCAGGCACTGGCTCACCCGGTCGCGAAGGGACCGGGGGACGGGGAGAAAGACCGGCCAGGGGGAGATGGCCGCGGCGAAGAGGTCCAGCACGCTCACCGGCTCCCCCCGCTGGAAGGCGGGGGACTGGGGCACATAGCCCACCCTGGGCCGGGCCCGCTTCCCGCCGGAGCGCTCGAACTGGATGGAGCCGGTGTGGGGCTGCTGGCCCAGGATGGCCTTGAACAGGGTGGACTTGCCCGCCCCGTTGGGGCCGATCAGGGCCACGATCTGGCCGCAGTGGATGTGAAGGTCCACCCCTTGCAGGATGGTGCGGCCCTCCACCGTCACCCCCAGGTCGGACACCCGGAGACAGCAGGCTCCCTGACAGCCGTCCCCCTCATGCCAGTTTACGCTCATCCCAACGCCTCCCCCAGCGTGTCCAGGTCCCGCGCCACGGCCTGGAGGTAGGGCTCCAGCCCCCGGCCCTCCCCGGACATGATCAGGTCCAGCTCGTAGACGGCGCACCCCGTCTCCCCGGCGATGACCTGGGCGGAGCGGCGGGAGCCGTTCCGCTCCACGAAGATGGCGGGGACGCCGGAGCGCTCCACCAGCTCCACCAGCTCCGCCAGCTCCTTGGCGCTGGCCTCGGCGCCCTCCTCCTCCTCGATGGAGGCCAGAAGCTCCAGGCCCAGGGCGTCGGCCAGGTACTGGAACCCGTCGTGAAAGGTGATGAGGCCGGGGAGGCGGTCCAGCCCCTCCCGGCTGTCCAGGCGGGCCAGGAGCCGGTCCACCTCCTCCTCGGGTAGGGAGGGGGTGAAGCCGCCGGCGGGGGCGGCGTCCAGGGCGGAGAGCTGCCGGGCGATGTAGTCCACGCAGACCAGGGCCCGGCGGGGGTCCATCCAGTAGTGGGGGTCCGGCTCCTCCTCCGCCCCCTGGGCGTGGTCCAGGGAGGGGAGGAGGGTCACGCATTGGGAGCAGTCCACCACCGGGACGTGGGCGCGGGCCAGGGCGTCGGCCATAAAGGCCTCCAGCCCCGCGCCGTTGACCACGATGACGTCGGCGGTCTCGATGGCCCGCATATCGGCGATGGTCAGGGTGTAGTCGTGGAGGCAGGAGGTCTGTTGGTCCACCAGCAGCGCCACCTCCACCCCGGGGGCGTCCCCCACCGCGGCGGTGGTGAAGAGGTAGATGGGGTAGGTGGCGCAGAGGATACGGGTGGTCCCGTCCTCCCCGGCCGGGGGCGCGGAGCAGCCGGAAACCAGCACCAGCGCCAGCGCCAGCGCGGCAAGCCGCCTCATGTCCGCCCCTCCTTCCTCGGTGTGCGCGAATCGTCCCCCTATTATAGCCCACTTTTTCCCTTTTGTAAATCGCGGACAGAAAAGATCCGCCCGATTTTTGCCAAGACCGGGCAGGGGGACCGCGGTCGTCCGGCGCGGGGGCTTCCGGCGGTCTCGCGTCTCTTTCCGCGACGCGCCGGTGGAGTGTGGATCCGCGCCTCATGGGATCGGTTTTAGACCCTTGAGGTTTGCGCGGGTCAGAATGTTCCTATGATAGTATATCCGATGATAAATATCAATATCTTTTTACAAAATTTTTCCGGCTTTTTTACGCGCTGTGACGCTGCCGATGTGCCGGGGGCTTGCGCTTTGGACGAGCTGACGGGGTTTGCGGGGCTTCAGCGCCTCCGCGCCGGATGAGATCCCTCTTTTTCCCCAGGGGTCGGCAGGAAGGGCCCGGAAGGGCGTCGAGGTGGAAAAATTCCCCTTTACATTACGGCGATTTTATCGTATGATAATGTTGTCTCGCAATGTGCTTTGAACACAGGAGAAGCGGAGGGAAGAGGGTTTGGACATCTTTGACGTGATCACCATGGCCGGGGCCGTCGCGACCTTCCTGTTCGGTATGACCACCATGACGAAGGGGCTGGACAAGGTATCCAGCGGCCGGCTGGAGAGCATCCTGGAGAAGTTGACCAACAACGTGTTCAAGGGAGTGCTCCTGGGGGCGCTGATCACCGCCATCATCCACTCCTCGGCCACCACCACCGTGATGTGCGTGGGCTTCGTCAACGCCGGGATCATGCGGCTGGAGCAGACGGTGGGCATCATCATGGGGGCCAACATCGGCACCACCGTCACCGCCCAGATCCTCCGCCTGGCCAGCATCTCCTCCGACGGGAACTTCCTGCTGGCCCTGCTCCAGCCGGCGGTGCTGGGGCCGGTGCTGGCGGTGGTGGGCATCATCTTCTATATGTTCATCTCCGGGGGCCGGAAGAAGAACATCGGCGAGATCCTCATGGGCATGGGCCTGCTGTTCATCGGCATGAACGCCATGACCGGCGCGGTGGCGGGCCTGGAGAACGAGCCCTGGCTCAGCGACCTTTTCACCGCCGTCTCCAACCCCGTCCTGGGGATGCTGGTGGGCGCCGGCCTCACCGCCCTGCTCCAGAGTTCCACCGCCTTCACCGGCATCCTCCTGGCCCTGAGCACCACCGGGGCCATCTCCTTCGGCGCGGCGGTCCCCCTGATCCTGGGCCAGAACATCGGCACCACCCTCACCGCCCTCCTCTCCAGCACGGGGGCCAGCAAGAACGCCAAGCGCACCGCGCTGATCCACCTGTTCTTCAACGTCTTCGGCTCGGTGTTTTTCCTCATCGTGCTCTACGCCGGGAACGCCATCTTCCACTTCCCCTTCTGGGCGGACACAGTGAACATGGGCGCCATCGCCAACTTCCACCTGGCCTTCAACCTGGCCTGTACCGCCCTGCTGCTGCCCTTCCGCAAGGTGCTGG
>CANRBW010000141.1 GCA_947628975.1 uncultured Oscillospiraceae bacterium
CTGGAACAAGAGCGACCTGCCCGGCCAGCGCCCCCCGGAGGACGACCACACCGTGCCGGTCAGCGCCCGGACCGGCCAGGGGGTGAACGCCCTGCGGGAAAAGCTGGGGGCCTTTGCCAAGGCCGCCGGGAGCGGCCGGCGCATCCTGGCGGACCTGCTGGGGCAGGGGGACCTGGCCGTGCTGGTGATCCCCGTGGACGAGGCCGCCCCCAAGGGCCGGCTCATCCTGCCCCAACAGCAGACCATGCGGGAGATCCTGGACCTCCACGGCAGCTTCATCACCTGCCAGCACACCCAGCTGCGGGACACCCTCCAGATGCTGGCGGCGCGGCCGAAGCTGGTCATCACCGACTCCCAGGTCTTCCAGGCGGTGGCGGCGGACCTCCCCAGGGAGATCCCCCTCACCTCCTTCTCCATCCTCTTCGCCCGCTACAAGGGCGACCTGCCCACCCTGGTCCGGGGCGCGGCGGCCCTCTCGACGCTGAGGGACGGCGACCGGGTGCTCATCTCCGAGGGCTGTACCCACCACCGCCAGTGCAACGACATCGGCACGGTAAAACTCCCCGGCTGGATCCGGCGCTTCTCCGGCGCGCGGCCCGACTTCCGCTTCACCTCCGGCGGGGAGTTCCCCGAAGACCTCTCCGGCGTGAAGCTGGTGGTCCACTGCGGCGGGTGTATGCTCAATGAATCGGAGATGCGCCGCCGCATTGCCGCGGCGGTCCGGGCCGGGGTGCCCATCGTCAACTACGGCGTGGCCATCGCCCAGATGCACGGGCTCCTGGCCCGGAGCCTGGAGCCCTTCCCCGCCATCCGGGCCCTCCTCGCGGAGTGACTCCGCCCGGCGTAACAGCAGTCCCGGCCGCCCCCGGAGCGGGGCGGCCGGGACTTTGTCACGCCGCCAGGCCCAGGGTCTCCCGCGCCAGCGTCCAGGCGTACGCCTCGTCCACCCCGGAGCAGTCGTAGGCCACCACCACGCCGCTGTCCAGCAGCGCCCGGAAGCGGTAGGCCATCCCCCCGGTGTCCTTCTCCACCCCTCTGGCCCGGACCACCTCCTGGGACATATCCCCGGCCCGGAAGGTGGGCATATAGAAGTTCGCCTGGTACTCCTCCGGCACCGCGTCGCGGATGGGCCCGTCGTAGAGCCGCCAGTCGTAGCTCTCCGGGACGGCCACGTCCACCGTCCCCTCGCTCTGGCCCGCCGGGCCCTCCGGCAGCCAGACCGTCACCGCCACGTCGTCATACCCCCGGCTCCAGCGGAGGGTGAGGCGGTGGTGGTCCCCCTCCTGATAGCTCAGCGACCCGGAAAAGTCCCACGCCCCCTCTGGCTCCGTTTTGGGCAGATAGGGGGCGAAGGCCGCCGCCTCCCCGGCCTGGGCCAGGGTGTCAAAGGTCTCCTCCGTCCAGGCCGGGACCCGCTGGGCCCGGGCGATGTGGTCCAGGTAGAGCGCCCCGTCCCTCCGGCACAGGTGGTTGACCACCATGGCGTTGAACAGCTTGGCGCCCCCCAGCTCGTCGGCCTCTTCCACGCCCGCGCGCGCCCCGCCGGAGCCCACGTTTTCAAACCGCACGCCCACGCCGTGGGTCAGGAGCTCGCAGGTCACCACGTGCTCGACCTCCCCGTCCCCGTCCCGGTCATAGCTTCTGTACCACGCGGACACGTCGGTGTCCACCACCCTGGTGACCTGGGCGTCCCGCTGGGGGACGCAGGTGGGCGGAATACGCCCCGGCGCGGCCAGCAGGGCGAAGGAGTCCTCCCCCTTCTCGCCGTAAATGCCCAGCTCCCAGAGGGCCCCGGTCTCGTCATACCGGGCCACCCCCCGGATGGTATACCCCGCCCACTCCATCAAAAAGAGGGGAAAGTCCCCCGTGTCCGTCTTGAAGTGCTCCGGCTCCGGCTTCCCCTCCGGGCCCCAGAACACCTTCAGGATCTCCTCCCGCTCCAACTCCACGTCAAAGGAACCGGGAGACCGGGCGATGGAGGCGTCCACCTCCCCCTGGCCGCTGAGGTCGGCGTAGTCCACGGCGAAGATGGCGGGAAACATGAACTCGGCCCCCTCCCCCGGCCCGGCGGCGACGAAGCCCCCGGCGTCGTCTACGATAGCGGTACCGGGCGTCGGGGACGGATCGGCCACCTCCGCCGTGGGGGCGGCGCCGGGGGACAGCAGGGCCGGCCCGCCCAGGCCGACGATCAGGGCCGCGCAGGCGGCCAGCGTACCGATGGTCATCCATCTCCTCCCCTTTCCTCTGTCGGTTTTCTCCGGCCTCTGTTCCGCCAGGGCCAGCAGGCGGCGGTGGGCCTCCTCCGGCAGCCGCTGTCGGTCCATAAAGCTCCGGTAGCCGTTCATGTGGGGTCTCCTCCTTCCAAAAGCAGGGTCCGCAGCTTCTCCTTGGCCCGCGTGAGCCGGGAGCGGACCGTTCCGGGCGCCACCCCCAGCAGTTTGGCGATCTCGGCGGTGGGATAGCCCTCGTAATAGAACAGGTGCAAGACCGCCCGGTCCCTGGCGGGCAGCCGCCACAGCTCCTCCAGCTCCTGCCTCTCCTCCGGGCCTTGGACCTCCAGCTCCTCCGGGAGGGGGACCACCTGCCTCCACTTCAGCCGCAGGCGGGACTTGGCCCCGTTCACCGTCACCCGCATCAGCCACGCGCCGGGGTGCTCCAACCCCGGCGGGGCCTTTTCCAAATACCGCAAAAAGGCGTCCTGCACCGCGTCCTCCGCCTCCTGCGGACTGCCCAGGATGGCCAGGGCGGCGCGGTAGAGCCTGTGTTCGTGCTTCGTCACCAGCGCCTCCCAGTCTGTCCGGCCGGTCTCCGCCATCGCCATCCCTCCCCTCTCTTTCTGTCTATATGACGTCTCAGCCCGCCAAATTGTTGCGCCCGGCGGCAAAAAAATGCCCCGGCAGGTCCGTGGACCTGTCGGGGCGTTGGCGTTTTTCCGTTACACCTTGTAGTAGTTGATCAGGCACCCGGCCAGGATGATGTCCCGCTCCTCCCGGCTCAGACCGGGGAGGGTCAGGGTCACCTGGGCGGTGGAGCCGTCGGCCTTGCGGGTGAGGGTGGCGGCGATTTCCTCCCCCTCCCCCTCCAGCAGGGCTCGGATGCCGGGGATGTCCAGGGTGTCCCCCGGCTGGAGGCCCCAGTCGGCCACGTCCGGGGCCACGAAGGGCAGCATCCCCCAGTTGATGACGTTGGAGCGGTAGCGCTTGGTGGCGTACTCCGCGGCCAGGTTGGCGCACCCCCCCAGCACCCGCTGGCAGGAGGCCGCCTGCTCCCGGGCCGAGCCGTCCCCCGGCTTCAGGGCCATGATGAAGGAGCCAAGACCCACCTTCTCCCGGTCCCCCTTGGCCCGGCGCTCCAGCTCCAGGGCCTGGACCGCCTGGGCCCGCTTCACATACTGGGGCTCCTTCCGGGACAGGGCGAACTGGGACAGGCGGATGGGGTTGGAGCGGTAAGAGGAGGTCTCCCCGGAGGGGATGAGCTCGTCGGTGGTGGTGACGGGGTCGTAGATGGCGGCGCAGCAGGTGAGCCGCAGGTCCTCCGGCAGGGGGATCTGCTCGGGCCAGTCGGCGATGTTGGGGCCGAAGACCAGCTCCGTCTCCGGCTGGGGCCGGCCCACGCCGTAATACACCCGGGACTTGTACGCGCTGTCGTCGTAGGTCCAGTTCTCGGCGGGGTCGTCGGCGGGGCAGTCCAACTCGTCCGCGGCGGTGAGAACGCCGCCGTTTTTCGCCGTGGCGGCGATGCTCCGGGCGTCCATCAGCGCCACATAGCTCACCTGGCCCTCGCCGGGCTTGCTCCCCTCCCGGTTGGGGAAGTTGCGGGTGGAGTGGCGGATGGAGAAGCACCCGTTGGCGGGCACGTCCCCCGCCCCGAAGCAGGGCCCGCAGAAGCAGGAGCGGATGGAGCACCCCGCCGCCATGAGCCGGGCCAGCCAGCCCTCCCGGTCCAGCTCCATGTAGATGGGCATGGAGCCGGGGTAACAGCTCAGCCAGAAGGAGCCGTCCCCGGTGGCGGCCCCGTCCAGGATCTGGGCGGCCCGCTTCAGGTTCTGATAGGTCCCGCCGGAGCACCCGGCGATGACCCCCTGGTCCACGTAGAACTTGCCGTCGCGCACCTTGTCCAGCAGGGACGGGGCGTTCTTCACCCCCAGCTGCTCCGCCGTGCGAAGGTCCACTTCGTGGAGAAGGTCGGCCATGTTCTCCTTGAACTCCCGGATAGGATAGGCCAGGGAGGGGTGGAAGGGCAGGGCGATCATGGGCTCGATCTTGTCCAGCTCCACGACCACCGCCCCGTCATACTCCGCGCCCTCCTCCGGCGCCATGGCCCGGTAGCTGTCCCCCCGGCCCAGAGCGGTCAGGGCCTCCTGGGTGCGCTCATCCGTCTGCCAGACGCTGGACCAGCAGGTGGTCTCGGTGGTCATCACG
>CANRBW010000142.1 GCA_947628975.1 uncultured Oscillospiraceae bacterium
CTGGGTCAGCGCCTCGATCTGCCTCTTGGCCTGGTCCATCATGTTCATGATCTCGCCACCTCGCTTGTCGTGTCTCTGTCTCACTGGGGCAGGCCCTCTCCGGCCCGCTCCCGCACCTGGATGTGGAACATATTCCGCCCTGCCTGGCCGTGCTCGATCTCCAGGGCGTAGTAGATGGTCACGTCCCCGCCCGCGCCGTCCAGGGAGGAGCGCATCCGCCGGGTATGGATCCCCACCGACAGCGCGCCGTAGGGGGTCTGGTAGAGGAACTGGTGCCGCCGGCCCTCCTCAAAGACCATCTGGGAGTTCACCGACCCCGCCCGGACCAGGGTGACCCGCCGGGGCTCCACCCGGATGGTGGTGAGGGTGCCCTCCAGGCCGGTGACCTCGCTCTCCTGATAGGAGAGGGTGACGCCCCCGTCCCCCCGGTCCTCCAGCTTGCCCTCGGTGACCAGCTCGATGACCTCCGGGGGACACTGGGGGTAGGACTGCTTGCCTTGGATGGAGATGATGACGTTTTTTTCCATGGGTCTGCCGTGTCCTTTCCGTCCGCGTACCAGGGGATTATATCCTGAACCGGCCCAAATGTAAAGAGAGGATCAGTAGTTTTCTATGGCGATCTGCTGGGCCTGGCCCTGGATGTCCTCCCCCAGGAAGATGGAGGCCAGGGCGTCGAAGTCCTGGGCGCTGTCGCTGGCGAAATAGCGGCGGCGGCCGCCCTGGGTCCGGCCGCTCTTCATGTCCCGCTCCTCCAGCAGCCGGGCCACCGTGTCCACACAGGCCGCCCCGGAGCTGATCAGCGTCACCTGGGGGCCCAGATAGGCCGAGATGGCGTCCCACAGCAGAGGGTAGTGGGTACAGCCCAGCACCAGTGTGTCCACCTGGGCCGCCTTGAAGGGGGCCATGTACTCCTCCACCACCAGCTCCACCAGGGGGTCCCCCACCTGATAGCGGCCGTTCTCCACCAAGGGCACAAAGAGCGGGCAGGCGTTGGCGGTGACCTGGACCTGGGGCATCAGGCGCCGCAGGGTCCGCTCGTAGGCGCCGCTGGCGATGGTGGCGCGGGTGCCCACCAGACCCACCCGCCCGGTCCGGGTGGCCCGGACCGCCGCCTGGGCCGCGGGCTCCACCACCCCAATCACCGGAAGGGGGTTCTCCTGGGACAGGGCCTCCAGGGCGGTGGTGGACACGGTGCCGCAGGCGATGACGATCACCTTCAGATCAAAGGTCCGCAGAAAGGCCACGTCCTGGCGGGCGTATTTGATGATGGTCTCCCGCCCCCGACCCCCGTAGGGCACCCGGCCGGTGTCCCCGAAGTAGACCACGTCCTCCCCCGGCAGGCGGCGGATCAGCTCCCGCACGGCGGTGAGCCCCCCCATGCCGGAGTCGAATATCCCGATGGCGCGATCGTCCATGGCGGTTCCTCCCTTTGGTTGGGTACTTCTCCCATGATATGCCACTTTGCCGGAAATAACAAGGAAAATTTTCCGGTGACTTGGAACAGATGTTTGACTTTTCCCTATCCCCGTGGTACAATATCCACACACGGTGTGCTTCGCGCACCGAAGACGGCGCCGGGTCAGGAGGTGGACAGGTTGGAGCGGACCATCCTGCACTGCGATCTCAACTGCTTTTTCGCCTCGGTGGAGCTGCTGGACCACCCGGAACTGCGGCATCTGCCGGTGGCGGTCTGCGGCGACCCCACCAGCCGCCACGGCATCATCCTGGCCAAGAACGAGCCGGCCAAGGCCCTGGGGGTCCAGACGGCGGAGACCATCTGGCAGGCCAGGCGGAAGTGCCCCGACCTCATCCTGCTCCCCCCGCGGCACCAGGAGTACCGCCGCCTCTCCAGGGAGATCAACGCCCTCTACCGGGAGTACACCGACCGGGTGGAGCCCTTCGGGGTGGACGAGAGCTGGCTGGACGTCACCGGGGTACTGGGTCCGCGGGGCGTGGACGGGCGGACCCTGGCCGACCAGCTGCGCCGACGGGTCCGGGAGACCTTCGGCCTGACCATCTCGGTGGGGGTGTCCTACAACAAGATCTTTGCCAAACTGGGCAGCGACTACAAAAAGCCCGACGCCACCACCGTCATCCCCCGGTCGGAGATGCGCCGGGTGGTCTGGCCCCTGCCGGTGGGGGATATGCTCTTTGTGGGCCGGGCCACCCAGCGGGTCCTGGCCCCCTACGGGGTCAAGACCATCGGGGACCTGGCCCGGTTCGACCCGCGGGCGCTGGAGACCCTTTTGGGCAAGCTGGGCCCCCAGCTCCACGCCTACGCCAACGGCCTGGACGACGAGCCGGTGGCTCTGGCGGACAGCTGGACGCCGCCCAAGTCGGTGGGCAACGGCCTCACCTTCTCCCGGGACCTGACCACCTGGGAGGAGGTCCGGGCCGGGGCCGCCCTGCTGTGCGACCGGGTGGCGGCGGAGCTGCGGAAAAACGCCATGGTCTGCCGCACCCTGCAGATCACCCTGCGGGATCCGGCCTTCCGGAACCTCTGCCGCCAGCGGCCCCTGGTCCGCCCCAGCCAGCTGGCCAGGGAGCTGACCCGTGGGACGGAGGAGCTCCTGAAGGGCTGTTGGCGGCCGGGCAGCCCGATCCGGGCCCTCACCGTCACCGCCCAGAACCTCTGCCCCCAGGAGGAGGCGTGGGTCCAGGAGGACCTGTTCTCCTCCCCCGCCGACCAGCCGGTCCGGGAGAAGCAGGCCCGCCTGGAGACCGCCATGGACTCCATCCGGGCCAAGCTGGGCCAAAAGGCCATCGGCTTCTCCGGCCTGGCCGGCGGGGCGGCCACGGACAAGGAGGAGTGAAAGACCGGGCGGAGACGGCCTCGTCCCCGCCCGGTCCTTCTGTCACCGCCGGTCGGGCAGAGCGGCCAGAAGGCCGTCCACCTCGGCCTGGGCGGTGGCGAAACTGGTGACAAAGCGGACCGCGGTCCGGTCCCCCAGTTCCGCCCAGACCTCGTAGGTACAGACCCGGTCCAGCGTCTCCAGCAGAGACCGGGGCACCACGGGGAAGATCTGGTTGGTGGTGGTGACGTTGAGCATTTCATAGCCCTTGGCCAACAGCCCGGCCTGGAGCGCCCCGGCCATCCGGTTGGCGTGGCGGGCCAGCTCCCAGTAGAGCTCGTCCTCCAGCAGGGCCTGGAACTGCGCCCCCAGCAGCCAGCCCTTGGCCAGCACCGCGCCCCGCTGTTTCTTGATCCGGAAAAACTCCGGCTGGAGGGCCGGGGTACAGAGGACCAGGGCCTCCCCCATCAGCGCGCCGTTCTTGGTGCCGCCGAGATAGAACGCGTCGCACAGGCGGGCCAGGTCGGCCAGGGTCACGTCGTTGTCCTCCGCCGTCAGGGCACAGCCCAGCCGGGCCCCGTCCAGAAAGAGGAGCAGACCGTTGTCCCGGCAAAAGGCGGACAGGGCCTCCAGCTCCGCCAGGCGGTACACCCCGCCGGTCTCGGTGGCGTCGGAGAGATAGACCAGGGCGGCCTTGGCCATGTGGGGGTCGGCGCAAGCCCGGAGCACCGGCTCCAGCATGGCGGGGGTGAGCTTGCCCTCCGGCCCCGCCTCCACCGGAAAGAGCTTGTGGCCGGTGGCCTCCACCGCGCCGCCCTCATGGCCGTTGATGTGGCCGGTGGCGGCGCAGATGACCCCCTCCCAGGGCCGCAGAAAGGCGGCGATGGCGGTAAAGTTGGTCTGGGTGCCCCCGATGAGGAACTGCACGTCGGCCTGGGGAGCGGCGCACAGCGCCCGGATCAGGTCGGCGCACTTGGCGCAGTGGGCGTCGGCGCCGTAGCCGACGTTCCCCTCCAGATTGGTGGCGGCCAGCGCCTCCAGCACACGGGGATGGGCCCCGACGGAGTAGTCGTTGCGAAACTGAAACATAGCAAGGCTTCCTCCTTTACAGCTATTGCCTCCTCTGCCCGGTCGGTCAACGACCCCTCTGCAAGGGAGTTGCCTTTACAGCCTGAAGCTGTCCTTCAGGCTCACCGCCCGGTTGAAGACCAGGTGGCCGGGGGCGGAGTCCCGGCTGTCGGCGCAGAAATAGCCCTGGCGCATGAACTGGAAGCGGTCGGCGGCCTGGGGGTCGGCCAGGCTGGATTCCACCTTGCTGCCGGTCAGCACGGTCAGGGACTCCGGGTTGAGACAGGCCAGGAAGTCCTTGTCCCCCGCGTCGGGGTCGGGGTCGGAAAAGAGGTTGTCGTAGAGCCGCACCTCCGCGTCCAGGGCGGTGGCGGCGTCCACCCAGTGGAGGGTGGCCCCCTTCACCTTCCGGCCGTCGGCGGGGTCGCCGCCCCGGCTGTCCGGGTCGTACTCGCAGGTGATCTGGGTCACGTTGCCCTGGTCGTCGGTCTCATAGCCCACGCAATGGATGAGGTAGG
>CANRBW010000143.1 GCA_947628975.1 uncultured Oscillospiraceae bacterium
TTCCGGCCTGGTGCGCCTGGTGGAGCGGCTGGTCCCCGGCGACAAGGAGGAGCTGGAGACCTCCATCCTGGACGAGCGCTTCCTGGTCTCGCCCTCCCTGGCGCTGGAGAAGTCCCATGAGGCGGTGATCCAGATGGGCACCCTGGCCAAGAAGAACCTGGAGCGGGCGGCCCAGCTGCTGGAGGAGTACGACGAAAAGCGCATGGAGCGCCTTCAGGAGACCGAGGACATCATCGACAAGCTGGAGACCAACCTGGACAACTACCTGGTCCGCCTGTCCAACCGCTCCTTGAGCACCGACGAGTCCAACAAGGTCTCGGAGCTGCTGCACACCCTCAGCGACTTTGAGCGCATCGGCGACTATGTGGTCAACGTGGCCGAGTGCGCCCAGGCCATGGACGAGCGGGGGATCCAGTTCTCCGACCAGGCCAAGACCGAGCTGAACGCGGTCCTGGCGGCGGTGAACCAGATCTTGGTCAACACGCTGGAGTGCTACACCCGCCGCAGCAGCGCCCTGGCCCGGAAGGTGGAGCCGCTGGAGGAGGTCATCGACCTCATGCGCGACGAGCTGCGCAGCCGCCACATCGAGCGGCTCAAGAGCGGGGAGTGCACCGTGGAGGTGGGCACCCAGTTTTTGGAGCTGCTCATCAACCTGGAGCGGGTGGCCGACCACTGCTCCAACGTGGCCATGTATATTCTCCGGGAGGAGGCCAAGGACGGGGACCCGGTCCGGGAGAACTCCCACCTCTATTTCCACCAGCTCCACGAGGGGGGGAGCGACGCCGACTTCGACCACCTCTACTCGGAGTACCGCGCCAAGTATTACGACGCTATCAACGCCGCCAAGGACCCCGGAGAGATCCCGCCAATGTTCCGGGAGGAGACGGTCCGGGAGTAAAAGTTTTCTAAAATTTCGGGAAAATCGGTTGCAATCCTCCGGCCGGGATGGTAGTATAAAAGTGAGCCCGGCACACCCCGCCGGAGCGGAATATATGCGAGGAGTGATCACATGATCAAAGTCATCATGGGCGTGAAGGGCACGGGCAAGACCAAGCAGATGATCGACCTGATCAACAGCGCGGTCAACAACGAGCACGGCAACGTGGTCTGCATCGAAAAGGGCCGCAAGCTCACCTACGACATCAGCTACCACATCCGTCTGGTGGAGGCCGAGCAGTACAACCTGAACACCTTTGACGTGATGCGTGGCTTTATCTCCGGCCTCTACGCCGGCAATTACGACATCACCCACATCTTCATCGACAGTCTGTGCAAGATCGTCCCCAGCGACTGCGGCCCGGAGTTGGACACCTTCCTGGCCTGGCTGGACAACTTCTCGGAGCGGAACAACATCAAGTTCACCATCTCCATCAGCGCCGACGAGTCGGTGGCCTCTGAGGACGTGAAAAAGTACTTCTGAGCGCTGTACACAACAAAAAACCGGGCCTCTCCTTTCGGGAGAGACCCGGTTTTTCGTCCCGCGCCCCGGCGGGGGGTCAGGGGTGGGCCTCGATCATCTGGACGAACCGCTCCTTGGGGAGCAGGCCCACCAGGCGGTCCACCTCGTTGCCCCGCTGGAGCAGGATCACGGTGGGGATGCTCATCACGCCGTAGCGCAGGGCCAGGCCCTGCTCCGCGTCCACGTCCACCTTGCACACGGCCACCTGGCCGTCGTAGTCCACGGCCAGCTCCTCGATCACGGGGGCCAGCATGGTACAGGGGCCGCACCAGCCGGCCCAGAAGTCCACCAGCATGGTCTTCCCGCTCTCCAGCAGTTGGTCGAAGCCCTCCTCATTCAGATGCAGTACCGCCATTTTACCCGTCTCCTTTCTGAATTTCGTTTTCCCGCGCCCGGAGCCACTGTCCGGCGCTGTGGGCGGCCATCTGCCCCTCGCCCACCGCCTTGGCGATCTGGAGGGGGGGACCGGCGCAGTCCCCGCAGGCGAAGACGCCGGGCAGGTTGGTCTCCATGTGGCGGGAGACCCGGATGTGGCCGTCCTGGATGGCCAGGTCGGGGAACAGGGCGGTGGGGGCCACCGTGTCACGCAGGAGGAAGACACCCTGGCAGGGGAGGACCTGTCCGTCGGCCCGGAGGCCGGTCACCCGTTCTTCCCCCAGTATCTCCAGCCTTTTGGCTTTTATCGCCCGAAAGTCCGCCGCCAGCGCGACGGGCCGCTCCTCCGGGGCCACATACACATAGGTCACCTGACAGCCGAGCCCGGCCAGGAAGGCGGCCTCCTCCGGGGCGTCCTGGGCCAGACCCACCACCGCCACGGCCCGCCCCCGGTAGAGCATCCCGTCGCAGGTGGCGCAGTAGCTGACCCCTCGGCCCAGGAGCCGCTCCTCCCCCGGATAGGGCTGTCCCCGGTGGACTCCGGTGGCCAGGATGACGCTTCGGCCCTGGTAGATCTGCCCGCCCACGTTGAGGGAGAAGCCGCCGCCGTAGGCCAGGGCGTTGAGGACCCGTCCCCGAACGACCACGGCGGCCTCCAGCGCGTCCACATGGCGGGCGAAGCGCTCCAACAGCGCCGCCCCGGTGAGGCCGGGCAGGCCCAGGTAGTTGTCCACCCGCTCCGCCCGGCCCAGGGGCGCGTCCTCCGAAGGGCCGCGGACCAGCAGGGCGGAGAGTCCCAGCGCCCCGCACTGGAGCGCCGCGCTGAGCCCCGCCGGTCCGCCGCCCACGATGAGACAATCATAGACCATACCCACGCCCCCTCTCCGTTTCACAATAATATGCTTTCCCAACTTTGTCAAGAGAATTGACAAAGGGGAAAAACTGTGGTAAAATCTCTGGCGTTGCAAAGGCATAGAGGGGGAGGAGTACCCCGTTTGACCGGTCAAGAGAGGAAGCGGACGGTGCGAGCTTCTCCGGCGGACGGCGGGAAGGTGGCCCCGGAGCCGCGGCGCTGAAGTGGAGTAAGCCCGCCGTTTCCCGCGTTAAGGGACAAGGAGACCCAATTCAGGTGGTACCGCGGAGCGATTCGCCCTGAGCTGACCGGCTCAGGGCGCTTTTTGTCGGGAGGGAGAAGATGTACCGGTTTCGCTTCCAACTGGGTTTTCAGGATATGCTCGCCCTGAACCTGGTCCGCGGTGGAGGAGGCGTACCACGCCCGAGGGCGCTATCTGCTCTTTGTGGACCGCAAGCACGCGATGATCCTCCCGGAGCGGGCGCTGGAACAGGGGGACGCGGCGGGGCTGAACGCCTTTTTGGAGGACAAACTGCAACGGAAAGTCAAGGAACTCTGACCGTCAGGGACCGAAGGAGGAAGAAGCTATGAAAAAGGAACTGCCCAAGACCTATGAGCCCAGGGAGGTGGAGGGGCGCGTCTACCAGGCGTGGGAGAAGGCCGGGTGCTTCAAGGCGGAGCGGGACCCGAAGAAGAAGCCCTTCACCATCGTCATGCCGCCCCCCAACGTCACCGGCCAGCTCCACATGGGCCACGCCATGGACGCCACCCTACAGGACACCCTCATCCGCTTCAAGCGGATGCAGGGCTACGCCGCGCTGTGGGTCCCCGGCACCGACCACGCCGGCATCGCCACCCAGATCAAGGTGGAGGAGGACCTGCGGGTGAACGAGGGCAAGACCCGCTACGACCTGGGCCGGGAGAAATTCCTGGAGCGGGTCTGGGCCTGGAAGGAGAAGTACGGCGACCGCATCGTGGCCCAGCAGAAGAAGCTGGGCGCCTCCTGCGACTGGGACCGGGCCCGGTTCACCATGGACCAGGGCCTCTCCGCCGCGGTGCGGCACGTGTTCGTCAGCCTCTATGACCAGGGCCTCATCTACAAGGGCTCGCGCATCGTCAACTGGTGCCCCCACTGCACCACCGCCCTCAGTGACGCGGAGGTGGAGTACAAGGACAAGCCCGGCAAGCTCTGGCACATCCGCTACCCCATCGTGGGGGAGAAGGACCGCTATGTCATCGTGGCCACCACCCGGCCGGAGACTATGCTGGGGGACACCGGCGTGGCGGTCCACCCCGAGGACGAGCGCTACGCCGACATCGTGGGCAAGACCTGCCTTCTGCCCCTGGTGGGCCGGGAGATCCCCATCGTGGCCGACGAGTATGTGGACCGGGCTTTCGGCACCGGCTGCGTGAAGATGACCCCCGCCCACGACCCCAACGACTTTGAGGTGGGCCTGCGCCACGACCTGGAGAACATCCGGGTCATCGAGGACGACGGGACCATCTCCCAGGGCTACGGCAAGTACTCCGGCCTGGACCGCTACGAGGCCCGGAAGGCCATCCTGGCCGATTTGGAGGCGGAGGGCTATCTGGTCAAGGTGGAGGACCATCAGCACAACGTGGGCACCTGCTACCGCTGTCACAGCGACGTGGAGCCCCTGATCTCCG